>CBDUXC010000183.1:0-4899 GCA_965371065.1 uncultured bacterium | reverse complement strand
GCGAAGCGGATAATGGAGGCCCGGGGCATAGAGGAAGGCGGCGGCCTCGAAGCTCTCGCCGAGGTCATTGGCTTCCGTATGTACTCGTTCATCGCCGAATACGAGACGAAGTTGGACGGCGGCGTGTTGACGCACCGGACGCTTAACTGCCGAGTTCAGTCGGCCCGGCGCCGGAAGGGCCTGCCGGATTTTCCGTGCAAGTCGGTCGGGATAATCGAGTTCACGAACTTCGCGAAGACGGTGGACCCGCGTATCGCGACGAAGTGCCTGGCGTGTCCGCCGGACGAGTTGGATGCCGACGAGTTCTGTTCCTGGGAGTTTACTATCGGGTAAAACCGTTCGCGTGGATAAGGCGAAATTAAAAGGGGCCTTCAAAAGGCCCCTTATATTATTACATTTTCGCCTGTAGGTTTACTACCGCGTTACGACCATCTTCACGGCCGCGTTGGTCTCGCGGGTGGTGATGCTCAGGATGTAGACGCCCGAACTCAGGTTGTCGGTGGTGATTTCGAGGGAGTTCAGACCGGCCGCGGGATTGTTCTCCCGGACCTCGGCTACCTTACGGCCGGTAATGTCGTAAACGCGCACCGTTACCGGGTCGGTGTACCCTTCGCCGACCTCGAAGTTGACGGTCGCGGAACCGCCGGTAACCGGGTTGGGGGTGAAGGATTTAATTGTGATCGACTTCGCAGTGAGGGAGTCGTCGGTTGGTAAACGGGCGCTTTCCGGGTCGTCGTCGGGGTACGGGCCGCCGTCGAGGGCTTTGTTAATCGCCGGGAGGCACCGAATACGACCGTGGCCGTAGTCGTTGTCTTTGCCGGGGTCACCCCTATCGAGAGCGGACGTGGCCATACACCACCTTACTTCGTGGTTGGTCATACCGGGGACCGCGTCCAGGATTAACGCGGCGAGGCCGGCCGTGTGAGGCGTGGCCATAGACGTACCGCTCATTGTGGTATAACCGCCGGTTATACCTCTGACCGAGACGATACTCGAGCCGGGGGCCGCGACGTCCGGTTTAATGAGACCGGGCGGATAGGGGAAGTCCTCGTAGCCGGTAACGCCCTGCCAGGTTACGGGGCCGGGGCTTGAGTAGTTGTCGCTGGAGTCGGTCGAGCCGACGGTTATGACGTGCGGGACGTCGCCCGGCGTACGCACCGCGTTCGGCGGCGTATAGGTCCCTCTTTCGTTCCCGGCCGCTATAACCAAGGTCATACCGCCGGCGATAAGGTTGTCGCAGGTCTCACGCCAGGTCGGTCGGTCCGGGTTGGAGACTTGGCGCCACCCGAGACTCATGCTGATAACGTTGGCGTCGTTGTCCAGAGCGTAGCCCATACCGTCCCAAACGTCGGGCTCGCTGCCGCTTCCGCCGTTCGACAATACCTGGACGGCCATGATGTCGGCGCCCGGCGCGACGCCGGTCTGGGTGCCGGCCGAACCGTCGCCGGCTACGGTACCCGCGCAATGGGAACCGTGGCCGCTTGACCCGCCGCGGACGTTTTTGCTGTTGTTGTAGAAGTTCCAACCGTAGTAGTCGTCGATATAGCCGTTGCCGTCGTTGTCGATGCCGTCGGTGAAGTTGTCGTCGTTGTGCCACATCACGTTAACCAGGTCGGTGTGCAGGTAATCGCAGCCGGTATCGAGTACCGCTACGATAACGCCGCTGCCGTTGTACCCATCGTCCCAGGCTTCGTCGGCGCCTATCTTCTCGACGCCCCACGCTAAAGCCCTGCCGGTCGTTACGGGCGCGTTACCGCAAAGGACCATGCGCTCGACGTCGTACGCGATCCTTTCAACGTCGTCGCGGAGGGAGAGTTCCTGGATTAAATCCGGCTTAGCGTTCATCGAAACGACGTTGTTCAGCCAGATCGGCCGTACGTCCGTAGCCGAACCCTCAGTTAAAGCGGTATCCAGGTATTCCAGGATTTCCGCCTGGGTTTCTTCCGCTTTGGTTTTTAGCGTCGTTACTACGTAGTCGCGTCTGACTTCGCTCGATGAACCTTCGAGAATTAACTCGAGTTCCGTGGCCGATACCCGGTCGGCCATGACCAAGTAGACCGGAATATATTCGTCGGCGTCGGTCGAAGCCATTTTAACCCACAGCTCCTGTTCGAGCGTGGCGCCCGTCGAAACGGATACCGCGACCCCGATCAACAACGCCGTTAAAATTAACTTTTTCACGATATTCCTCCTAATTTATTAAACCTCTTTTGCCGTTTCCTTCCGGTAGATTTACTCGGCGAAACCGGCTTTAATGTACCCGACCGATTTCGCTTCGACGGTCGTGTACCCGACGTGGAACGTCCAGTTCTCGTTGACCGGACCGTTGCCGGCTTTATCGAACGTTTCGATACTCACGTCGACGGCGGCGCCGTCACTGAACAGCGCGTCGGGTTCCAGGTCGAAGCTTACGTCCAGCGGGTCGGAGTCGTCGACGTTTTCGGAAGCCCATACAACGGGGTTACCGTCCGCCAGCGCGTTGTAGGTAGTAGCGCCTACGTCACAGCCGGACACATCGTCTTGTACGTGAAAGCCGATCCACGTATCGGCCGGGACGCCGCTGAGGTTTCCGTCCTTAGGATATGTATCGGTAATCGTCGGCGGATTGGAATCGCTCGCACCCGTACCGTAAAGGTTGAAAGCGATATCGTATTCGTCCAAAAATACCTGCCAACCTTCGGTCCAGCTAGGGAACCCGAAGTATGCGCTCACGAAATATACGCTTTCGCCGTTTACGTGTTCCTGGGCGACCAGGCCCGTTTGCGGCGGATAGTCCATCACCGGTTGGATGCAGAGCCAGTACGTCGTCCCGGAGGTCAGGGAAAACTGGTCCCCGATGCTCAGCACGACGTAATATTTGTACATCTCGCCGCTGCCGATGGAACCGACGTACGTTTCGTCACAATCCGCGTACGGTACGTTTACGCTCCAGATAGCGCCGGCTCCGGGGTCTCCGCCGGGGCCGTCGTCGTCGTCGTAGATTTCCAGGTTGACGGACGTAAACGAGCCGGAACCATATAAATAGCCGCCCCACCACTCGATCTCGCCGAGCATGGCTCCGGCGGACACCGAGAAATCGTCCGCGACTCGGCTATTGAAGGGGACGGCGGAGTCGTCCTGGCTGGAGACCAGTTCGATGCCTGTCGTTAGGCTCTGGTCGTAGATAAGATCGGCCCGGCCCGAATCCGCGAAGTCGTGATAGGGCATTAGTAATCCTGTCGCCCCTGAAGAGACTTCGGGTTGGAACGCGAACGCAATCGGAACGAGCGCCAACGTGACCAAAGCTATTAAAAAGTTTTTACCCACTTATACCACTCCTATCGCTTTGAGATACTATTTGGATGCTCTTTACGTATCTGTTAGAACGGGGGGCAAAGAGCTTACATCACACCCCTTAGAGTCTTCTGTAGACTCTACCTTATATATAACAGGTCTCGTTAGGTTTTTCAAGTTTTTTATAACCGGCTTGGCGTTCGGACGCCGCGCATTCGAAAACCGGGCCGCGGTAGTTTACCGATAAGGCTATTACGCGGAAGCAAATTACCCTTGGCGCCGTTCGGTGATACGTTAGTAAATCGTACAAATACTTGCAATCTGTCCGGGAGAGGTGTAAAATTCGTACGTGGCACGAACGGTACTGGTTTTTGTAGTTGCTTTTTCGGCGGCGTCGGCTACCGTCGAGAAGGTGTTAACCGACCCTTTGGACGTAGTTTTGGAAAGAACGCATAATATTTTCCTGGTCGAAGTTACGTACCTTCACGAAGAAGGGTACGCGAAGGCGGACGTGGAAACGGTAGTAAAGGGTCATTACGAAAATGAGATATGGGTCGTCCGCAGAATGCACAACGACGATATGTTCCCCTTTACGCCCGGTAGGCGGTATCTAATTTTCGCCAGAAGCGTTATGGGCGATACGTATCTACCGGATTATGACGAGTCTTTATACGCCGTACGGTTGGTTGATTTCGAGGACCAAATAGACGTCACGCCTTTCGAGGGACACGAGTACGACGCCGTGAGCCTGGAGAGTTTCATAGCTTATTGCAAAGCCTACCTCGACCCGTTTAAGCCGGACGTGACTTTCGAGGGTATTACTACCCTGGAGGGTACCGAATAAATATAAAGGGGCCTTACGTCGCCGTTTTTCAATCCACTAGAGGAACCGGATACTTTTATTTACGAAGCCCCGAAAGCGAACGGGCGGAAATAAGGGGTTGTTATGAGCGGTGGTTACCCGGGCGGCTTGCGGGTTTTCGTGGTGGACGCGTTCACCGCCGAACCGTTCCGCGGGAACCCGGCGGGCGTTTGCCTTTGGGCCGACCGGCTGTCCGACGAACAGATGCAGGCTATCGCCGCCGAGATGAAACATTCCGAGACGGCGTTCATCTCGGCCGGAGCGGCGGACGACCCGAGTAGAGCGGAACGATACGGGCTTCGTTGGTTCACGCCCGCGTGCGAGGTTCCGCTGTGTGGCCACGCCACCGTTGCGGCGTCTCACGTATTGTTCAACGAGGTCGGCGTAGAAAGGGACGAACTGCTCTACGATACTTTGAGCGGCGAACTGAAAGCCGTAAGAGAAGACGGCGGGATACGCCTGGACTTCCCGCGGGGCGCGCCCGAGCCTTTCGACGCGCCCGAAGCGCTTATAGGCGCGTTGGGTATTTCGCGCTTTAAGGAAGCCGCTTATTGCGGGAAGACGAATAATACGATAATACGTTTTGAAACCTCCGAAGAGGTAAACGCCGTAAAACCGGATTTCGACGGGTTGGAAGCCGCGAAAATAGGTGACGTTCCCCACGGCGTTATAGTAACGTCCGAAGGCGGCGACGAATACGACTTCGTCTCGCGGTTTTTCGCGCCTGCCGTCGGTATACCGGAAGACCCTGTTACGGGCGTCGC
>CBDUXC010000182.1:0-4908 GCA_965371065.1 uncultured bacterium | reverse complement strand
TTGGAAAACGCGGATAACATTGACTGCGTCCATCGTAGGTTTTTTACGGGATATGCTATTTTTCCGTCTTCGACCCAGAAAGTCCCGTCCCGTGTCATACCGGTGAAAACCGCTTGCATAGGTTCAACGTACCCGTTTATGTAATGGAACCGTGTAATGTACAATCCGCGATCCATCGAGTTTATCATGGTTTCGACGTCGGCGTCGCCCGGTTCGACGAAGATGTCGAGCGGTATCGGCCCGCCGCTGTATCCCGGCGGCAGCGCGTGGCCGTTGTTTGGTTTGTCGGCCTGGCGGGACGTTGCGGTGTCGTACGGCAGGTCCGTCGCGAACCCGTTTTTTACCAACTCCACCTTCTCTTTCGGCATCCCTTCGAAATCGAACGGGATAGAAACCCCGGCCGGGTTTAACCCGTCGTCGGTAATCGTGACGTTATCGCCCATAATTTTATCGCCCATACGTTTCGATAGAAGGCTCCGCCCCTCGAGAACGTCTTTCGTATCGAAGACGATGAAAGCCATCCATCTCATTATATCCGACAGGCAATAGTGTTCCAGAACGACGTCGTACTTACCCGGTTCGATGTCTCTCGGGTTCTTCGACATTTCGGCGCGCTTAACGGCGTCTTCCGCCAGCGCGTTTATATCGACGTCGTCCATCTTCCATTCGCTTCCTTCGCCGTACCCGGTACTAATTCCGGAATCGACTACCGTAACCAGATGAGCGCCTGTGTACGGATGGAACGTCATTACGCCTATAGAGTTGGCGACGGCCAGGACGCTTTCGGACGTCCTGAACGACCCGGCCGCTTTCATACCTCCTGTTTTGGCCGCCGAGATGACCTTACCGACCGCCGATGCTCTTGTGTCCGGGTTGCATTCGGCCGTCTTCGGGTCGAAGCCGTTGACCTTTTCTACCGGTTTAGGTTCCGGAAGTCCGTAGTAATCTTCTTTTTCGCCCTGCGCCCGCGCGACTTCCAGGGCTTGTCGGACGACTTTCTTTATACCATTTTCATCAATAACGTTGGTGCTGGCTACGCCTACTCGCTTCCCTTCGGCCGCTCGCACGATAACGCCGGCGTTAAGCTCCATTACGTTCTGGTGTATCCGGTTCTCGCTGAAGCGCGTAAGAGAGCTTTCGGTCGCGTTAAATATAACCTCGGTCTCGTCCGCTTCGGACGCCTTTATCGCTTCGCCCAGTATTTCCTCGACCTTGGCTTTTTCGAATATCATCGGGACTCCCCGTAAACGGTCAATTCATGATAAGACGTGTTAAACCTCGGTATTCTCTTCCGGTACGTCGTTTTTCGTTTCGTAAGTGATTACGTGTTTTTTGGCGGCGCCTATGTCGCCTCCCACCGTTCCGTCGGAAGCTATCAGTAGCTCGCGGGCGTAGACGTTCCCGCCGACTTTCCCGGTCCGTTTAACTTCGGCGTTTCTTGAAGCTACGACGTCGCCGTCAACGGTCCCTGCGACTACGGCCTGGTCGGCTTCGATTCGCCCCTTGACCGTGCCGCCGTCGGCGACCATAACGGCGCCTTTTACCTTAACGTCTCCGGTTATCACGCCTTCGACGAGCAGGTTCGCTTTACCCAAATAATCGCCGTCCATTGTCGTTCCTGCGGCTACCCGCGACGTAAACGTTAGCCTGACCCGCTTGTATTTATCTTGTGTCATCTTCTTCTCCATAAAATCTTCTTTATATTAAAAGTTATGTTACTTCCTTGTTTGCGTACGTACTGGAAACATCCTGATATCCGATCGGGTACAGGATTCAACAAACCGAGGTTCTCGGGTATTTATGGGCAACTTCGCGGACGGCGATAGTATCACTTAACCCTAACGATGTCAACGCGATTTTGCGTTCGGTTTGGGGTTTTGGCCGTTTTTTTCGATATTTTTTTCGATGAGTCGGCGTACGCGCTCGAGGTCCTCTTCCGTATCTACGCCCTGCGAAACGAACGGGCCGACGACAACCCTTATCGTATACCCGTGCTCGAGCGCCCGGAGCATCTCGAGACCTTCAGCGACTTCAAGCGGTTTTCTTTCCAGTTCCGCGAAGGTCAAAAGGAAGTTGCGCCGGAACGCGTATGTCCCGACGTGAAGCAGGTGTCCCCGTTCCTGCGGCGAACCTTGATAATACGGAACGGGCGCGCGGCTGAAGTAGAGTGCGTCGCCGCCCTCGTCGATTACTACCTTGCACGTATTCGGACTTGACACTACGGCCGGGTCGCCGTCGGGCCGGGCCAGCGTGGTCATATTAACGTCGGGGTCTTCCTCGAACGGCGGTATCAACGCTTCGACCGCCGTAGGCTCGATTAACGGTTCGTCGCCTTGGATGTTGATAAAAACGTCGCCGTCAACGTTCTCGGCGACTTCAGCTACCCGGTCGGTCCCGGATGCGTGGGTTTCGGACGTCATCAACACGTCGGTAGTGAACTCGCGGGCGGCTTCGTATATCCGTTGGTCGTCCGTAGCGACGTACAATCGGTCCAGCCGTTTGCACGCGGCGCATCGCTCGTAAACGTGTTGGACCATCGGTTTCCCGACTATGTCCGCCAGCGCCTTCCCGGGGAAACGCGTTGACGCGTAGCGAACCGGTATTACACCTATGACTTTCAAGCGGCCGCTACTCATCGGCGCCCTCCTCCGCCGACGCGATTATCTTTTCGACGAGCGCAGTCGTAGAGTACCCTCCGGCGAACGGCAGCGAGTATACTTCGCCGCCGGCGGCTTTTACGACGTCGGCCCCTACTATCTCGTCGACGGGCCAGTCGCCGCCCTTCACGAGCACGTCCGGCTCCAGCGTCTTTATCAGCTCGAACGGCGTATCCTCGTCGAATATAGTAACGTAATTAACGCATTTCAGAGCGGCGATTACCTCGGCCCGGTCCGTTTCGTTGTTATACGGGCGCCCGGGTCCTTTTAATCGCCGGGCCGACGCGTCCGAGTTCACCGCCACGACCAGCGCGTTTCCGAGCTGAGCGGCTTCGTTCAGATAACGGACGTGGCCCGGATGGAGTACGTCGAAGACGCCGTTGGTGAAGACAACTTTATCGCCGCGTTCCTTTAACGCGGAAACGTATTCGACGAGCGCTTCATGGGAGACGATTTCGCCCGCGTATCCTTTCCGGTTTTTAGAACCAGGCATTTTTTTGTTCATATAGGTGTTTCCTTAAGAACGGTAAGTTTCGTCTATAACCTACCTTTTCCGTTCCGCCTTATTAGTTAGTCCATTTCGATTCGTTATATCGTTAATCCGTCCGTTTACGTTGCCTCTGTTCGCCGGAGATAAAGTACCGCATAAACGGCCTGGTCTCGGACCGGCGTATAACCTCCGCAAACCCCGCTTTACGGAAAGCCGACGCGAGCCCGGTGTAAACGAACACGTCGGGCGATTTCGCTTTCTTGGGTTCGACCGGGTATCCTTCGACTATCGTCGCGCCTCTCCCCGCCGCGTATTCTATTGCGGCTCGTAAAAGCTTTACCGTTAAGCCCTTGCGCCTGTGCGCCCGGGCTACGAAGAAGCATACGACCGACCAGACCGGTTTTTCGTCGACCCTTTTTAAAATGCGAGACCGCTCCAGTGCGGGGTAGGTTTCTCTCGGGCCTATCGAACACCACGCAACCGGTTTTCCTTCGGCGTATGCTAGAAGCCCCGGTATTTCCCCGGAAGCGACGATATTTTTTAACGTTTGTTTATTCCCGAGACCCTTTTGTTTCTCGAAATCGGAGCGTTTCAACCTCCACCACATACACCAGCAACCGCCGCACGCGCCGCGCTCGCCGAACATTTCTTCGAGGTCGGTCCAACGGTCGGGCGTTACCGGACGTATTTCGATATCATCCATTTTATTCCAGCCCGTACACCGGCCTCGGCCCCAGGTACTCCGGGAATCTGTCTATAAGCGCCAGTCGGGTAACGTAACAGAAGTGGCATTCGTCGACGTACGCGTCCTCGTGTTCTACGCCGTATTCCCTCGCCAGCTCGGCCGGACCGCCGCGGACCAGCGGCCCGCATATCGGGTGCGACCCGGCATCGTATTCTTCGACCAGCGTCGAGAAAGGCTTTTCCCACGCGTTGCCCATCAACAGACCCTGGCATATGTGGACGTTGCCGTACGAGTCCACGTGGACGCGCCCGGGGTCCTCCAGAGCTTCGCCCGGGCACTCGACGAGCTCGTCCCACGGCCTTCGGGGAAGCTCCTCGGTTAGTTTTTCGGCGGCCCGGCCCCGGAACATAGCGCCGCCGCCGATAACGGGCGCGCCCTTGTCCCGGTCATTCCCGGCGCTCGTCTCTATTGTCGGTTCTTCAATACATATAGTATCCACTGGAACGCCGAGCTTCCGGGCCGCCGCCAGGGCGCGTTTCGGCGGGGTGTCGTCCTCCGAGTCGCCGTAGTGAAAGGCGTCGTCGCTCAGGCTCAAGTCCGCGACTTCCAACTCGCGTAAAGGCGAAAGCCACAATTCGGCGTCTTCGACGGTCGTAGCCCAATAAGCGTTGGTTACTACACCGGTCTCGAAGCCCAGTTCGGCCGCCGTTTTGATGCCTTCGAGCATCAGCGGATAGAAGAGGAACGGCTCGCCGCCCTCGAAGTACACGCGCCCAACTGTCCCGAGATTCTTCCCTTCGTTCAGTATTTCTCGTATTTGTTCTCCCGTAAAGGTTCCTTCGACGTGCGGGCCGCAGTACAGGAAACAGTGGTCGCATTCCGAGTCGCACTTGTACGTGAGCAGAAAATGTATCCCGGTTAGCATAACGGTTCCTTTCGGCGGTAGTTAGACCGCCTCGGCGATAATTAAACCGCCCCCTCCACCAACGCAATATCCTTCTCGGTAAGCCCGTACAACTCGATACCCTGCAACCGGCGGGTAGCGGCGGTCTTCTGACCGCCGACGGCGACTGGAA
>CBDUXC010000181.1:0-4922 GCA_965371065.1 uncultured bacterium | reverse complement strand
GGGATACAGACATCGCTGCCGATTCCGACGGCGGTTTACACGCCGTGTACACCGATCAAAATTGGGTTTCTTATGCGTATTTCGACGGTTTAGAATGGCAAATCGAGACGATAGAAGACTTCATTGATGAGGCAGCGCTTTATTCGATCGTTACTACCTCCGAAAACGTCCCCTGTGTTTCAGGTGGTGGTGAGACATTTGATAGTTTTATGATAGGTCCTAAGTACGCTTTTTACAACGGCTACGATTGGTTAACCGAATCCGTCGGAAACTATGCGAATAGCCATTCTATTTCATTGGATAGTAGCGACAATCCATTAATAGCTTACGTCGAACACTTCGACGAAGAATTGATATTAGCAACGGGACACAATGCGCCGCCGTCCACTTTCGACCTCTCTCAACCCCCCGACGGCGCCGAAGTTCCCGAACCCGTAACCCTCGACTGGGACGACTCCACCGACGACGACGGCGATACCGTAACCTACGACGTCTGGTACGCCACGGACCCCTCCTTCGACCCCCACGACGAGGTGAACGACCTGACCGAATCAACGTACACTTTCCCCGAGGGCGTTCTAACCCAGGGCGAGACCTACTACTGGAAGGTCCGGGCCTGGGACGGGTACGACGAGACCTGGTCCGGGCCGGACGACTACTGGTCGTTCACCGTCGAAGACGAAGTGACGGACATCCCGGTAACGTCGTTCTCGGCCGAGGGCGCGCGGAACGGCGTCGAACTGACCTGGGAGTGCGCGGACCCGGGCGTGGGCTTCAACCTCTACCGGTCCGAAGAAGCGACCGCCGTACGTACCAAGCTGCGGGAGATGCTCAACAGCGAGCTAATAACCGGCGAATCGCCCTACACTTACCTCGACGCCGAAGTGTCCGACGGCGTAACATACGCCTACTGGCTCGAGGCAATAGACGTGGGCGGCTCGAGCGAGACGTTCGGGCCGGTAACCTGCACCGCCGGCTCGTTCGTTCCGAGTTCGTACGCCCTGTACCAGTCCCGGCCGAACCCGGCCCGGGGTACCGCGGTCATCGCCTTCGACCTGCCCGAGGACGCCGATGTGACGTTAACGATATACGACCTCAGCGGGCGGAAGGTAACCACGTTGGTCAACGAGTCCCTTCCAGCCAGCGCGCACGAGCGGCCGGTCGCCGGCCTCGCGCCCGGCGTGTACGTCTACCGGCTTAAAGCGGGTGAGTTTGTCGGGGTCAGGAAAATGGTTGTGGTGGAGTAATATAATTAACTATGGTTTTAACGCAACACAAATACACACGGGGCATAGTTTTAGTTTCGTTTTTTCCGGGGAGAGATATTTATGCTTAAAACAAAAGAGACATTACGGTTAGTTTTTATCTTCGGCGCGTTAGTCTTATCAACCGCTTCCGGGTTTGCGGACGATTGGGAAATAATGACGGTGGATGAGGGTCCTAGCGGTCACTATTATGCTTCGATGGCGTTGGATTCGTTTAACCGTCCCCATATCGCTTATATCGTCCGTACTGATGAAGACAACAGCGATTTGAGATACGCTTACTTCAACGGTGCTACGTGGGAAATAGAAGTATTGGACGACGGCGAAGAAATGTGTTTTTACCCTTCGTTGGCAGTCGATTCAGAAAACCGTCCCCATATCGCTTATTCACACGGTCCATTCGATTGGCCCTTTTGGGAGGGGGACCTCCGATACGCGTATAACGACGGTACCGGTTGGTCAATCGAGAAGGTAAGCGACGAGATCTATGGGGATTTGTCAATCGCGATTGATTCGGGCGGAAAACCGCATATCGCTTTTCTTGGAGGGGGACTAAAACACGCTTACAAAGACGACGTGGGCCAATGGATTATAGAATCGGCCCCGTACGATTGGCTTGGAGCGGGTATCTCTATAGCGCTAAACGCCGAAGATTATCCGTACATCTGTACGGGCAGTCACGTGTGGGTCGGGTTCTACAGCGATTTATATGTAGATTGTTCGTATTACGACGGTGACGGATGGCACTTGACTAATTTATTCTACGAACATACGGAGGGCGGCGATTTAGATTATTATCTTTCGCCGTCAATAGATTTCTACAACGACGTAGACTATAACGCTTCGTTTAGTATTTTCGTAGAAGCCGAGATGGGCGATCAGTGGTGGGGTTATGGGTTACATTTTATGGATACTTTGGTAGATTCTGGAGAAACGGGAGGTTCGTATTTAAGGGCCACCTCTCTCGATCACGATTCGTACAATCGCCCCCACATATCTTACTTCGGCGATTCCAGCGCCCTAAAGTACACATATCGCGATGGTACGAACTGGCAGATAGAGTACGTGGATATAGAGGGATACGACGTAGGCGAAAGCAGTTCGATAGCGTTGGATATATCGGACATACCGCATATAGCTTACACAGTAGATAATTTGGGAAGCGAAAACGATAGCATAAAGTACGCGTACAGATTCGACAATATACCGCCGGGCACTTTCGACCTCCTGACGCCGCCCGACGGTTCCGACGTCTCCGACACTCCTACTCTCGACTGGGAGGACTCTACCGACGCCGACGGGCATACGATAACCTACGACGTATGGTACTCGACCGACCCCTCCTTCGACTCGTACGAACGTATCGCCGGTTTATCCGAATCTACCTATACTTTCGACGAAGGCACGTTAACGCCCGGCGAAACGTACTATTGGAAGGTACTCGCGTGGGACAGTTACGAAGGAACCTGGTCCGGGCCGGACGATTACTGGTCGTTTACGGTCGAGAACGAACCGCCCGGCGATTTCGATCTTACGGCTCCGCCGGACGGCGCTGTAGTTATAGAACCGGTTACCCTAGATTGGGAGGACTCGGTTGACCCGGGGCGGACGTCCGCGGTCGGCGCGGGTTCTTCCAGAGCCGCGGCGGATACGGTTCGTTCGAAGTTCACACGGAGTATTACCTACGACGCTTGGTACGCCGCGGACCCCTCTTTCGACCCCCACGACGAAGTGAACGACCTGACCGACTCGACTTATACCTTCCCGGAAGGTACGTTGAGCGACGGCACCACCTACTACTGGAAGGTCCGCGCGTGGGACGGCCGGGCCGAGACCTGGTCCGGGCCGGACCCCTACTGGTCGTTCACGGTCGATAACGAGCTGGACGTCCCGGTAACGTCCTTCTCGGCCGAGAGCGCCCGCAGCGGCGTCGAACTGGCCTGGGAGTGCGCGGACCCGGGCGTGGGGTTCAACCTCTACCGGTCCGAAAAGGCGACCGGCTTACGAAGTAAACTCGGAGAAATAATAAACGCCGGGCTAATAACCGGCGAATCGCCATACAGCTATATCGACGCCGGGGTGTCCGACGGCGTGACCTACGCCTACTGGCTCGAGGCGATAGACGTGGGCGGCTCGAGCGAGACCTTCGGGCCGGTAAGTTGCACCGCAGGCACGTTCGTCCCGAGTTCGTACGCCCTCTACCAGTCCCGGCCGAACCCGGCCCGGGGCGCCACGGTAATCGCCTTCGACCTGCCCGAGGGCGTGGACGTAACGCTGACTATCTACGACCTGAGCGGTCGTAAGGTAACCACGTTGGTCAACGAGAACCTTCCCGCCGGCGCTTACGAATGTCCGGTATCGGGTCTCGCGCCCGGCGTCTACGTCTATCGCCTCGCCACGGGGGAGTTTAGTGCGGTCAAGAAGATGGTGGTGATGGAGTAGCGGTCCGGGGAAAATATATAAAAGGCGCGGTTTTTCTGCGGCGAACAACGCCGGCCGTTCTATAGTAAAAAGACGTTCGTTATTACGGCAATTCCGTGTTGGAATTCGTAACCTGACGAGTTTAAACGACCGGGGAGGATTTTATGTTGCGCATCACAACGTTTACGCTTGCGGTTCTCGCTCTTACCGCTTTCGCTTTCGGAGACGAATGGTATATTGAAACCGTGGATACAGTAGGGGATGTGGGCGATTATTCCTCCATAGCCTTGGATTCATCTGATAACGCCCATATATCGTATTACGAGAACGGAGCTAGCGACTTGAAGTATGCCCGCCATGACGGCACTACCTGGCATATTGAGAGCGTCGATACGACGGGGTCGGTGGGGTGGTGGACATCAATAGCCCTGGACATCTCAGATAATCCTCATATATCTTATACGAGAGGTGTGGGCGGTTTGAAGTATGCCCGCTATGATGGGATCACCTGGCAAATTGAGAGCGTGGATACGACAGAAGATGCGGGTAGGACCTCCATAGCTTTGGATTCATCTGACAATCCTCATATATCTTATCTTGACTATTTTAATATGGACTTGAAGTATGCTCGCTACGACGGCATTACTTGGCATATCGAGAGCGTGGATACGGCGGGAGATGTGGGGTCGGGTTCGTCGATAGCCCTGGACACCTCTAATAACCCCCATATATCATATAGTGACTTCACGAATGAAGATTTGAAATACGCCTACTATGACGGCTCGTCCTGGCAGATTAAGAGCATCGATACGACGTGGTCGGTGGGGTGGTGGACATCAATAGCCCTGGATTCATACGATAAACCCCATATATCGTATTACGACGACTCAATTGGTGCCTTAAAATATGCCCGATACGATGGTGCTGCCTGGCACGTTGAGTTCGTGGATAATACAGGACCCGCCGTGGGTTTGAATAACTCCATTGCCGTGGATTCATCCGATAAACCCCATATATCTTATAAAAATGGTTGGGGCGATTTGAAGTATGCCCGCTATGATGGCACCACCTGGCAAATTGAGAGCTTGGATCCGACGGTATATGTGAAACGTCCGTCGATAGCCCTGGACACGTCAGATAACCCCCATATATCGTATTATGACGGTACTAACGAAGATCTGAAATACGCCCACGGTTTCGAGAACACTCCGCCTTCGTCGTTTAACCTAACCCAAC
>CBDUXC010000180.1:0-4978 GCA_965371065.1 uncultured bacterium | reverse complement strand
GTATAAGCGTGAATATTCCCGGGCGATGACCTCAAGCGAATATGGGCCTTTAAAACCGTATTCAGATCTCTTGGATGATATCTCCTCCAAAACGCCGGGCATAAACGGTTCCAACCAAGCGGCGTCGTTACCGTCGAATAACCCGATTTTCCAACGGCCCGCGTTTTTTCCCCGTCGCGGCACATCAACGTGCACCACAACCTGACATTGATAGAAAAAGTTAACGGCCCGTACGAGACAACGCGCCCATTCATAAATATCGTTCCGCTTCCGCCGCGGTACGAGGTCTATATCCGGGAACTTCTTCGGGGCTTCGGTAAGCCGGGTCGTATTGTCCCGGAAATCGTAAGGTTTATCGCTTTTATAACCGTTACAAGTACTACATAGGGTTTGGAGGTTGTCCACCGTAGCCTTTCCTCCGAACGAGTACGGTATTACGTGGTCCACTTGTAACGCCCGCTTATTATCGGTAAAACATGCCAAGCACATATAATTATCGCGCACTTTAACTTGCGTCCTTAATTCCTCGGAAACACCCCTATCAGGTAACGGTTCGGGCGTTTTAACAACGGGCTTGTAAGCGCCCGGGTCCGCGCTAAGTTCTATAGCGTTGAGGAGACGGTTTATACATAAATCAATAAAGTGCTCGAACTGATCGTACCTATGGTAAAAAACTCCCCATAGCCGGTCATTACGGTCGTATTCAGGTTTTAACTGAGTACGTTTAGTTACGGGACCCCAATCCTCTTCGATCGCTCTCTTAGCAATAGCGTCGAGGTCGTGGGCCTCCCGTTCTTCGAAAGAGAAAAACTTAGGCGGCTCGCCTTCATTTTGGGCTATGTGCCGCGAAACGGCGAATACGTCGCCGTCTATGTCCCGGCCCAATTCTTCGCAACCAGGTAGGTATTCCGTTCTAAGATTGTTTACTAACTTCTTTATTTCGGGACCGAACGTTAGCTCAGGGTCACCGTATTCGGCTAAGTCTCGGTTACTGATACCCTCTATTAAACGGTCCCACGCTGGTTTCTCCCCTTCGTAAACCATTACCAAATTATCTAAGCTCTCTACGTCGTCCGAACCTTCCACAACCGCTTGGTACGAAACGCGATACCACCCGACCGGTAGATATGTTACGTAAGGCGCGTCGGTAGACCCTTTCCCGGATTCCATCATCGCGACCAGGCGCTGGACAAGGTATACGGATATCAGATGGACGGGCGGCCGCTTACCGTATTCAGGTACCGCGTCGTCCGCTATACCTGCGGCGATTTGGTCATATTCGGCCCATTTAATTAAGTTTTGCCAGTCATCGATAAAGAATACTAAGTAAGCTTCGCTCTTACCGCCGAACTTCGGGCCCCGGAGCGCCCGGCCAACCATCTGCGTAAGTAGCACCTGGCTAGTCGTCTGACGGGTTAGAAAAACGGATTTACAATCCGGGACGTCCGTACCCTCGGTGAGCATCCTAACGTTTATTAATACGTCGAGTTCACCTTTTTTAAAAGCCACGATGTTTTTCGCGTTCTCGTCAGGTTTTCGGGCTTCGGCGGCGCCTACATCTTCGACCTGAGAATATACGGCACCGGTTTTCACACCGGCTTCACTTAGCTTCTTTGAAAAATATTCGCATTGAAACCACCGGTCCGCGAAGATAAGTGTTTTCCCGTATTTACCGCGGTCCTTTAAATAGGTTTGGATAATGAAGTCGTTACGCTCTTGGTTTTTCGCGAGGATCTCAATAATAGCTTCGGGAAGGTCTTGGTTACGGCGCACCCAATCCTCGTATTCCCGCCGGTCCCACTCGGGTTCGATATCGGTGGCGTGTTGTTCAGGAACGGGCTTAGCTAAATAACCCGCCGCCATGAGTTCGTTCGGGCCTTTTTGGAATACTATCCCTTGGGGGAATAGTTTCGCGAGCCACCCAGCCTTTTTATCATCGTAATAGGTAGGCGTCGCAGTTAATCCAAGTAGCCGGAAACCCTTTATTTTACCCCTCAGGTTAGTTAAAAGTTTACGATACGTCGGCGCCGGCGCGTGATGAGCTTCGTCTAATACGACGAACAACTTCTCTCCGGCCGAACTAATATATTTTTCGAAGCTCGGGTGTCCGTCGCGCTCGGCCCGATATATCGTTTGAATCGTCGCTACGATAACGTCTTCGTCGCCGCTGATATCCTTTACGTCGAAGTGGTACTTAGCGCCAGAAATTACACGCGTTTTAAGTTCGCTTTTAGGTTCGGCTATCAGCGCGGCGTGGTTTTTGAATTCGTCGTAAGCTTGTTCCAAAAGATGGTGCGTATGCGCAAGCCAAAGGACCTTATACCCATCGGAAAGGGGTTTCGCGCATAAAAACCTCTCAGCGACGAAGGTCTTACCGGCACCGGTCGGTAATACTAATATGCCACCGTTGGGTTTGCTGAACTCATTGTACCATTTAACGAGTTTACTATGAGCTTCCTGTTGGTGCGGCGCCGGCCGTTTCTCATCGCCTTTTCTCCGGAATCCTATTAAATCGTATACGCCGTATGAAACGGATTTCTTAGCCATACTCTATCCTTTTATAATACGAACCGGGGACTGGGGATAATAACGAAACATCATCATATAGACAAGGTAAAACCGCCCTATCGGGCGGTTACCGGCGACAACCAAAGCGTTTACCTACTTCTTCTCGCTTTTCTTTCTCAGCATCTTCAACGTTTTCTGAGCCGCCCGCATCTCCGCTTCTTTTTTGTTGCGGCCGGAGCCGCGGCCGTACGGCCGGTTTTTGATTACCACCTCTATAGTAAATCTACTCCGCGGGTCGTCGCCCCGCGCGACGATGCGGTAGGTCGGTTCCGAGCCGAAAAGCCGCTGACTCCGCTTTTGTAACAAAGACTTGTAGTTGTCTATGTTGCCCTTGCGGACCAACTCGGTTATCCGACCTTCAATGCTCGCCAGAATAAAGCGCTCGATTTGCTCCAGCGGGCCGCTAAGGTACACGGCGCCCACCACCGACTCGAACGCGTCCGAGAGAATGGACGGCTTACGGCGCCCCCGGCTCAGCACCTCGCTCTTACCCAGGTTGAGCAGGCGCGAGAGCCCCAGGTTCTTCGCGATTTCGGAAAGCGCCGACTGGGATACGACCTCGCTTTTAATCTTGGTCATATCCCCTTCGTTCATCTCCGGGTACTCGTTGTAAAGGTACTCGACGACGACCAGCTCGATTACGGCGTCGCCCAGAAACTCAAGACGTTCGTAGTCGGCGAACTCGTAGCCGGCTTCGTTCGCGTAGGAGCTGTGCGTTAAAGCGGTATCTATCAGGGAAAGGTCGGCGAGTTTGAGCCCGTTGTCGCGGCAGAACCGTTTAAGTTCGGCGACGCGTTTTTCGCCCATCTCGTCGTCGTAGAAGAAGACCTCTTCTTTGCGACGACCGAGCAACTTGTCTATAACACTTGGCAAAACGTTATTCTACCCTACGAAAAGCTACGCACGCGTTCTGGCCGCCGAAACCGAAGCCGTTGGAGATGGCGTTTTTTATTCTCATTTCCCTTGGCTCGTTGGGCGTGTAGTCCAGGTCGCATTCGGGATCCGGGTATTCGTAGTTTATTGTCGGCGGGATGACGCCTTGGTATATCGCGAGTATCGTAGCGGCTCCTTCAACGGCGCCGGCCGCGCCCAGCAAGTGCCCATGCATAGACTTAGTTGACGAGATGGCCATCTTGTACGCGTGGTCGCCGAAAACGGATTTTATGGCTTTCGTTTCGGACGCGTCGTTCAGGGGCGTGGAAGTTCCGTGGGCGTTCAGGTAATCTACCTCGTCGCTATTTAAGCCGGCCGACTCGATGGCCATCTTCATCGCGCGGGCGCCGCCTTCGCCGTCCTCCGGCGGCGCGGTGATGTGAAAAGCGTCGGCGGTCGCACCGTAACCGGTTACTTCGCAGTATATCCTGGCGCCCCGCTTCTTGGCGTGTTCAAGCTCCTCAATAATAAGGACAGCGCCGCCGTCGCCGATGACGAAGCCGTCGCGCTCGGCGTCGAAAGGCCTCGACGCTTTCTCCGGTTCGTCGTTACGGGACGAAACCGCCCGCATTATACAAAACCCGGCGAAACCCAACGGCGTTATCGCGGCCTCGGAACCGCCGACGAACATTACGTCGGCGTCGTCACGCTTGATGACGTGATACGCGTCGCCGAGCGCGTGTGTCGCCGACGCACAGGCGGTCGTAACGCAGGTATTGTAACCCTTGCAGTTATACTCAATCGAGACCAGCCCGGGAAGCATATTCGATATGAGCATCGGTATAAGAAACGGCGTTACGCGTCTCGGGCCTTTCGCCAGAAGGACCTGGAACTGTTCCTCCATAATGTGGATGCCGCCGATACCGGAAGCGATAATGACGCCCACTCGGGTCGGGTCCTCCTTGTCCGTATCGAGGCCCGAATCTTCGTACGCCATCGCGGCGCTCGCCATACCGTACCGGGCAAACGGGTCCATACGACGGGCTTCCTTCGGTCCGATGTACTTGCCCACGTCGAACGTATCCTTCACCTGGCAGGCTATCTGACTGTGATAACCCGAGACGTCGAAATCGGTTATCCTGGCCGCGCCGCTCTTACCGGCGACAAGGTTCTCCCAATACTCTTCGATATTGTCGCCTATGGCGTTTACGGTTCCAAGACCGGTGACTACCACACGTCTAGTCATCGGTTTCACCCCATTATTATCGCGGCATAATCGCTGCGCGAACGTTTCGATACGATTCGGATACTACGCCGGCTGCCCCACAATCCGGTAACAACGCGCGGGCGCGCCGGCGGCACGTTATTCGCCCCGGCCGTCCGTCGTCGGACGGCGTGCGCTCGCACCTGCGCTTCGCTGTTACCCCTTCGCTTTCGATTCGATATAGTCCACAGCCTGCTGTACCGTCGTTATCTTTTCCGCTTCTTCGTCGGGAATCTCGGCGTCGAACTCCTCCTCGAGAGCCATAACCAGCTC
>CBDUXC010000179.1:0-4987 GCA_965371065.1 uncultured bacterium | reverse complement strand
CGTACGGGACCCGCGGTAATCTACCGTTAACGTGAAGTCGTCTATTATTTTACCCTTTCGCCAGAGGAGCAACCGGGGCCGCAGGGGCCGTTTCAAGTCGACCGCCAGAACCCGCGGCGGGTACCCGAACCAGGGGGCCGGTCCCCGCCCGGCCACCGGCCCGAAGACGTCGTCGAAAGGGTAGTCCTCTTCTTCGTCGTAATCGAGGTCCCGGTCTTCTTCTATATCGATCCCGTCGATTCGGACGTCGGCGAATAAATCAAGCATATCGGCCATATAAGTCCTTTCGTTCCAAATAAAAAGGGCTCCGCATATACGGAGCCCGGTTCTCCCGGCGTTTTAACTTATCGAAACTAGGTTAGCATATTGCTATATAATAGTCAAGCATAATATTAAATAGAGGTATTATATGAATCGACGGGCTGAAGCCCGTCGTTAACGCTACGCCGGTGAAACTCGGCCGCTAAAGCCGGCCGTTTCATATATATCGCACCCTATCCAGATACGCCGCGTAAGCCATAATATACTGATAGCTGTCCATCGCCGCGGCGACGAAGCCCTGCCACCCGTCGAGAAAGCCGAGTCGCAGAACGTAGCGGCGTACGAACCTGAACGTCGGTTTTACGAAGAAGTACTTGAGAGTGTTCGGCGGGCCGGGCCGTACGCCCTTCCGTGCAAGGTGGTCGGCGCCGGCCTGGGTGTAGAACGGGAGCTTCCGCATATACTCGGCGACCGTCGGGTAACTGTCGTGTAGTAAAGGCGTCCTCAATCGCCCGATAGTACCGTCGACTTCCAGCCTCTCGTGTACGCTCATGCAAGGGAACCGGGCTTTCCCGCGTTTGAAGAGCCTTAATTGAGTATCCGGGTACGCGCCGCCGCGGCGCAGATACTTTCCGAAATACTGATTGAGCCGCGGCATCGTAAAGGCGCCGCGGCCCCGGCCGTCTTCGTTGACCCCGGCTAGTATCTCAGCGGCCAGCTCCGGCGGTACGCGCTCGTCGGCGTCCAGGTAAATTATCCAATCGCCGGTCGTTGCCTCGATAGCCCGGGTCTTGTTCACGTTCAGATTACGGAGGTTTTCGCCTTCCAGCACTCGGGCGCCCGCGTCCCGGGCTATCTCCGCCGTCGCGTCCAACGACCCGGCGTCCAGGACTACCACCTCGTCGGCGAAACCGAGGGTTTCGAGAAGCCCCGGCAGGTTTTCCGCCTCATTATGGGCGATTACGGCCGCCGAAATTTTTCTGCGAGATTTTACTTGCATTCGTCTATTCAGTATGCTATGTTACCCGCCGATTATGGCACGGGTTTGCGACATATGCGGAAAAGGGCCAATGACCGGCTCCAATATCAGCCACGCCCACAACGTAACGAAGCGGCGTTTTCTGCCCAACTTGCAGAAGATTCGGGTGCGCCGCGGCGGGGGCGTCGAAACGATTCGCATATGCACTCGGTGCTTGAAATCCGATAAAGGTTTTGTTAAAATATAGCTATCAACCCCCCTCCTTTGTTGTTAGGCGGCCTTCGGGCCGCCTTTTTTTTGTAGGGTCGTTTACCCGGCCAGGTCGTCCTTGTCGCCGTCATCTTCGCCGGCGAGCCCTTCCTCGAAAGCCTCGTAGAACTCGTCGACCTGGTCGGCGCCGCTTTCTTCGTCCGGTTTCTCTCTCCGCCTGGGGTAGAACACCCACGCGACCGCGACCGAGATGAGGTAGAGCACCAAGAGGGGCGCCGCCAGGACGGAGCAGGTTATCGGGTCGGCCGTGGGCGTGAGTACTGCGGCAAGGATGAACGCGGCTACCACCACGTACCGCCAGCCTCGGAGCATCATACCCGGCGAGACTATGCGGAGTTTCGCGAGAAAGAATACCAGGACCGGCGTCTCGAAGACCAGCCCGGTCGCGAGCATCAACCGCGTAACCAGCGACACGTACGCGTCCAGGGACCACAGGGCGATAATACGGTCGGTCTCGAAGGACCGAAAGAACTTCATCGCCGGGATGAGAAGGCTGTAACCGACGGCCACGCCGGCGGCGAAGCATAGCACCGTGAAGAAGACGAACGGGACAGCGAACCGCTTTTCCTTCCGCATCAGCCCGGGCGAGATGAACCGCCAGACCTGCCAGAAAGTGTACGGCGACGTAACCAATATCGAGGTGAAGAACGCCACCTTCAGGTGTACGACGAAGGCCTCGGCCGGTTTGAAGTACTGGAAGTACGTGCCGGCCGGCGCCAACAGAAAGCCCAATATCCGGTTCGCGAAGTAGAAGCACGCCCCGGTCCCGACCGCCAGGGCGATGACCACGCGGATTATCCGGTGGCGGAACTCCTCCAGGTGCTCGAGGAACGTCATCTCGTTCGGGTTTTTCCGCGGGATGCCCACGGCGGGAGTATAACGCAGGCGGAGTGGGGCGGCAAGGGGAATAATCAAATGAAACGGCGGGCTTTACGCCCGCCGGGTCCACAGCTTAAGCGGTAGGTTATCGGGCTTATAAGTAGCCGTTATCTTTATGTCTTTTTAATATAGAGTCGGCGAGTTCATCTAAGGCTTCGAAGTCTTCGGGCCGCGGCTTTCCTTTGATGAGGACCGGGTTTATCAACTCGGTTTTTAATTTACCGATTATACCGGATAAAACTTCGACAGTTTTACCGCCCCAGCCGTACGAACCTATTATCGATGCGAACCGCGCTTTTGGTTTCAAAACCGCCGTAATAGACGCTGCGTAAACCGTCAGGGGATGCGGTCCGCCGAGTACCGTAGGCGTGCCTATTATTATAGTCGCCGCGTCGACGAGGGCTATGGCTATTTTACCTAAGTCAGTTACCGATATGTCGAACACTTCGACGCCGACGCCCCTTTCCACCAGAGCGGACGTAAGATGCTTAACCATCGCGTCGGTGCTGCCGTGCATCGATATGTACGGGATGACGACGACGTTTTTCGGTTCGCCCAGCGCCCATTCGCGATAAGCGTCCATTATCATACTCGGTTTGGGATAGACCGGGCCGTGGCTCGGGCATATCGTATCGATTTCGTACGGCTCCAGTTTTTCCATGTTATTTCCGATTATTTTAGCAAACGGCATCATTATTTCGGCGTAGTAACGCTTGGCCGGTTCGTAGTAGCGTTTCCAATCGGTTACGTATAATTCGCCGGTCGCCATATGCGAGCCGAAGAAATCGCAACTGAACAGGGTTTTGTTCTCCGATGCGTAAGTTACCATAGTCTCGGGCCAGTGTACCCAGGGGGTATAAATAAACTCGAGCGTATACCGGCCGAGTTTTAGTTTTTCTCCGTCTTCGACTACGCGGATATTGCTTTCGTCTATATGGAGGTGTTCGATTATTAATTTCCTGGCTGTTTTACTGCATAGTACTTCGGCCTTCGGGTAAATGGATAGGACGTCGGGTATGGCCCCCGAGTGGTCCTGTTCAACGTGTTGGCATATTATATAATCAACGGGCGGTAGGTCCTTTAACTTTTTTATCAGAACGCCGGTCATAGTCGGGTCGACCGTATCTATGAGCGCCGTTTTATCGCCGCCGTCGACCAAATAAGCGTTGTAACTGGTTCCGTCCGGTGTAGGGATTAAGGCGTCGAAAAGCCTGCGGTCCCAGTCTATCGCGCCTACCGAATAAACGTCATCTTGTATCTTTCGCGGTTTCATTCTAATATCTCCTTACGAGTTCTTAATCAGACATACTTCCCGCCGGGGCTTTTGCACGTAGCGGAGGCAAACTCCGCCGCATCCGCTAACTACTTAGTTAAATATACCTCCCGCCCGGCTTTTTGGCGGCTGCTTCGACGAACTCCTCGAAGACGACGCGGCCCGGCCCGGGCCCCATCAGTTCTTCCCGGCGCGCGCGGCGGCGCCGCTCGCCCCATTCGCCGGCCAGGTATTGGGGAAGTTGGAAGAGCCAGTTGGCGCGCTCCGGGTGGGGCATAAGCGCGACGACCGGCCGCGTAAACGCCGTCAGTCCCGCGATGTCGGCGATCGAACCGTTGGGGTTGTAGTTCCGTTCGCCCGAGCCGTCGGCGCGAACGTACTGGCAGTAGATAAGGTTCTTGTCTTTGATTTCGGAGATAAGTCCCGTATCGTCGGTGGCGAACCGGCCCTCGGCGTGGGCCGCCGGCATCGGCAGGACCGCGCCCGACGCCTCGTGCCGCAGATAGACCCACCGGCAGTAGAAGCCGGCGTGGTCCGGGTTCTCGTTGGGCGCCAGGGACATTTCGACCTCGCCGGGTTTGCGGCCGGGGACCAGCCCGGCCTCGACCAGGACCTGGGCCCCGTTGCATATTCCCAGAGCCGGCTTACCGCCGTCGACCTCTACCGCCAGGGCGGCGACGATTTCGTCCTTGGCGGCGACGGCGCCGGCACGGACCCGGTCCTCGTATGCGAAGCCGCCGGGTAATATAAACCCGTCGTAAGTCGAGAGCGTCCGCGCGTTGACGTTGAATCGAACTATCTCCGCGGTCCCGCGGACCGACTCGACGGCCCGGGCTGTCTCGTACTCGCAGTTGACGCCCGGGAACTGGATTATCGCGATTTTAGGCATTAATACTTAAGTAACCCTGTTGTCTTAAGTATTCGTAGAGGGGTTCTATTTCCCGTTTATCGAACTTTGGTTTTATCGAACGCACTCGTTTTATGATGTCTTTTTTTTGGGTTCCCCCCTCGAATTTAGAAGCTCGTTGGTATATGTATAGAATAGCCGAGAATAACTCTAACTCGGAGACATCGTATTCGCCGAAGTTATTAATTATTCTAGGAAGTTCGGTAGACGATAAAAAAGATTTAAGGTCTTCGGTTTCACAATATATATCTTCTATTATATCTTGATTTAAGTTGAGTTTATAGCCTTCTTTAGGGCCAGGGTATGGAGTCGTACAGAATACTTGGATATGTATCAAACTCTCGACTACGTTATATAAATGGCTTGAGAAAGTCCCGTAATGGCCCATCGTAAAAGTAAACGGGACACGGTAACCCGT
>CBDUXC010000178.1:0-5004 GCA_965371065.1 uncultured bacterium | reverse complement strand
TATGTTATGTTCAGGGGTCGGACTTCGGACGAAGCTCGTGGGCGAGTACCGTTGTTCGACGGTCCCGCGGGCCGGGGGCCCGACGCGGGTTCGCGGTTAGAAGCCTGTTTTTTTGCGGGGGTTATGTTATAGTAGTAGAGATGATGAGGTTGTTACTTATATTAGGCGTGTTCGCGGCCGGGGGCGCCGGAGCCTCCTACGAGGTGGTGCTGGGCACCGACGAGGTGGTGCTGGGCACCCGGGAGCTCGCCATTAACTTTCCGTTCTGCGGCTCGTGATTCGAGTCGTTCCGGGGCCAGGAGCTGGTTCCGGCCGCGGCCATAGGCGGCGCCTTCACCATAGAACGGATCGAGTACCAGATGTGGGGCGACGAAGAAGAGGGGTTCTACGACCTGACCCTGTTTTTGTGCAATACGCCCGTAGAAGAGCTGACGGAGGACTACAGCGTCAACTACGGTGGGAGACCGCGGGTGGAGGTTTATTACGCGCCGTACGAGCTGATAACGGCTACGGCGGACTCCTGGGTGGGCTTCGACCTGGACCCGACCTTCCAGTACGACGGCGAGAACAACCTGCTCGTCGAGGTTCAATGGACCGCCGACGAAGAGGACCGCACGGTTTACTCGTGGGGTTGGATAACCGACGCCGATACCTACGTCGCCGGCGTGTATGACTACCCGGTTGGCGGCGTCTACACCCTCGGGCTACGCACGAAGCTCGTGGGCGAGTACGGCTATTCTACGGTGGAGCCGGCGTCGTTGGGGAAGGTGAAGGCCATTTATCGTTAAGCTTCTTTCATCTCGAATAATAAGAAAGCGCCGGCCCGGGGGTCGGCGTTGGGTTATATTTCGCTTAATCCTATCCCGTTGGGGTCCGTAAAAAGCGTTAATTTACAGTTACGGAAGTAGTCATTAATCGCGCAGTCATCGGGTGGACTAGTTCGTTTAGGGTCTGCGGGTATTATAGCGAGAGAAGGGTTTTTCGCTAGTTTTATAGGTATATTTAGATGATGGTTGTGTTTTGAGCCGTGGTGTTGAACTTGGTAAACGTTAACCGCTGATTCGTTTAATCTAGAAAAGCTATCGAATTCACGGTAAAAAACACTATCGTTAAGGCAACCGTCGCCAGTAAAAATAACTTTAATAGGTCTACCATTTTGCAGTAATATAAGGTGATATTCTCCGATAGCAATACAGTATACCCGTGACCCGCGATGAGAACTAGGGTAATCCAAAGCCATGATTAAGTTATTCCGGTTTTCTTCCTCTATCTTTCCTAATCCTAAACCGTCTAATATTTGGTAAACTACGCCACGGAGTTTTTTCGCGAAATCAGGGTCGTCCAATAATATTTTGGCTAAATCTCGCGGAGTTAGATTAAAACCGGCGTTATCTTTCCTTATTTCTTTTTCTAATTGATCCAGAAAATCGCACGCCTTTTTTAATATACCGGCATGACTACGGCCTAAGCTCCATAACCTGATATTAGCTTTTAAAGGTTTATAAGTTTTTACATAAACGGGTATTTCCGCGTAGCTAAAACACGCTGATTCGGCCTCTTCTAATTTGCATCTTTTCCTTTTATCTATAACTTTCCCCGCCGGGGTTTTCCGATAATCATTCCCGATTATATCTTCGATTACCGCGGATTCTTCATCGCCTTTCTCCCTGTTAAAAGAAGGTTTATTGCCGGTTACTCCTAAAGGTTCATCGGGTGGTAAATCCCCTGATTCAGGTCCGCCTTCGGTATTATAGTTACCTCGGATATAAATAACTTGAGCGTTTATTTCACCGCGCGATAGTGTAAATTCGGGGTCGGCTACGAAAGCTAATGTCTCATTATTAATATTACTGGCCGATAAGCTATAAATATTGATAATCCTATCCGCCAAATCCAAGTAAGGTATAAAAAAGAAAACCTTATTGGATGGGTGTTTCTTTTTTAGCAAATCAAACGTTTGTTTAAGGCCACCTATATGGTCCTTATGGAAATGGGAAATACATATCAACAAGGCGGGCTGATATTTTAGTAGGGATTTCAAGTTAGATTTACCGAATTTACTGGAGTATCCTAGATCGAAAATAAATAAGCCGTTTTCCGAGAATCGGAACCACGAACATAACCCATTACCTTGCCCTTCGAAAGTCAGTTCGAACATAGTAGTTGCCTTTAATAACCGTGTTCGATATCCGAAAAACCCTTAGCCTTTTCCCAAGGTATCAGCTCGTCCGGCTCGAGGTTTTTGACCGTCTCCAGGTCGATTACGTCTTCGATTACTTCCTCGATTTCTTTGTACGTCTCGTAGTCGAGGAGGACGACCGACGGCTTGCCGTTTTCGTCGTAGAGGACTACTTTCTTAATAGGTTTGTTCATATTAATACCTCGCCCGCATTATAGCCTAAGTCGCGGCGGATGTAAACCGTAGCTTACCGACGTTAAACCAACCGACTAACCCCGGAAGTCTAGGTCTACATCAGCGTTCATCTCCGTAGTTTCAACGTTTATCTGCGTCATCCACCATCGGCAGGTCCACGCCCCGCTCCTTCGCCACTTCGATAGCCCTCTCGTAGCCCGCGTCGGCGTGGCGCATTACGCCGGTCCCCGGGTCGTTGGTCAGGACGCGTTTGATGCGCGCGTCGGCCTCGGGCGTCCCGTCGCAGACGATTACCTGCCCGGCGTGGATGCTGTAGCCGATGCCCACGCCGCCGCCGTGGTGGACGCTGACCCAGCTCGCGCCGGAGACCGCGTTGAGGAGCGCGTTCAGTATCGGCCAGTCGGCCACGGCGTCGGACCCGTCGAGCATCGCCTCGGTCTCCCGGTACGGGCTGGCCACGGACCCGGAGTCGAGGTGGTCGCGGCCAATTACGATCGGCGCTTTCAGCGCGCCCGAGCGGACCATCTCGTTGAACTTTAGGCCCATCCGGTCCCGTTCGCCGTAGCCGAGCCAGCAGATCCGGGACGGCAGCCCCTGGAACCGGACCTTCTCCCGGGCCTTGGTTATCCACCGCGCCAGGGCCTCGTCGTCGGGGAAGGTCGCGAGTACCGCGTCGTCTGTGGCGTAGATGTCGGCCGGGTCGCCCGAGAGGGCCGCCCAGCGGAACGGGCCCTTCCCCTCGCAGAACATCGGTCTAATAAATGCCGGGACGAACCCGGGGAACGCGAACGCGTCGGCCACGCCGGCCTTCTCGGCCTGGGCGCGGATATTGTTGCCGTAGTCGAAGGTTACGGCGCCGAACTTCTGCATCTCCAGCATCGCCTCGACGTGGGCCTTGACCGTGTCGTACGCCCGGCGCAGGTACTCGTCCGGGTCCGACTTGCGCAGGGCGAACGCGTCCTCGAGCGGCATCCCCATCGGGACGTAACCGTTTAGCATGTCGTGGGCCGACGTCTGGTCCGTCAGCACGTCGGGGATGTGGCCGCGGCGGGCCAGCTCCGGGTGGACCTCGCCGGCGTTCCCCACCAGACCGACGCTTAGCGCCTCGCCCTTCTCCTTCGCGTTCAGCACGAGGTCGAGCGCCTCGTCCAGGTCGTCGGTCATCTTATCGCAGTAGCCGGCGTCGAGGCGCTTTTTGATACGCGCCGGGTCCACCTCGACGTCCAGGATGGCGCCGTCGTTCATCGTTACGGCCAGGGGTTGGGCGCCGGACATACCGCCCATTCCCGCTGTGAGGGTCCATGTGCCCCGGAGCGTCCCGCCGAAGTGCTGCCGGGCACATTCGGCAAGTGTCTCGTAGGTTCCCTGCAAAATACCCTGGGTGCCGATGTATATCCACGAGCCGGCGGTCATCTGGCCGTACATCATCAGCCCCTTGCCCTCGAGTTCCCAGAAGTGCTCCCACGTGGCCCACTCGGGCACCAAGAGCGAGTTCGCGATGAGGACCCTGGGCGCGTCGGCGTGGGTCTTGAAGACGCCCACCGGCTTGCCCGACTGGACCAATAGCGTCTCGTCGTTCTCGAGGCGTTTGAGGGTCGCGACTATGGCGTCGAAGCACTCCCAGTTGCGGGCGGCCTTGCCGGACCCGCCGTAGACGATAAGCTCTTCCGGGAGTTCGGCCACGTCCGGGTCGAGGTTGTTCATCAACATCCGCATCGCCGCTTCCTGGACCCAGCCCTTGCAGGATATTTCAGGGCCGGTGGGCGCGCGGACGACGCGGGGTTCGGATTTTTTGGGGGGCATAGTGGGGCCTCCGGTGCAAATCGGTGGTTATCTATTTTCTAAGAAGCTTTCTATGTTCCGTTTTGCCTTGTCGTATAGTTCTTCGTTTCCCAATAATGTTTTGTATTCTTCGATAGCCGAAAATGCTTCGTCTCTTTGCCCTATGCTTGCGTAGTATAAAGCCCTGCTAATTAGAAATTCCTCGGCGCCCCGATTTCCCATTTCGAAATAGAGTACGTTTTCCGGGAGGTGCAAGAACCTGGTTATAAAGCCGTTATGCGATTCGTATTCTAAGTCGTCTCGGTAAAACCCGGCGACTATTTCAATATACTCGGCGGCTTTTTCCGGCTCTCCCGCGAAGATGTAACTGTTCGCCGCGGCTTTCGCCGACAGAAACTTTAACGAACCGTAGCTTCTTTCGGAGGCTTCGGCGAAAATGGGCGCGAGTTCTTTATAACCGCGAATAACTTCACCTTGCATAGGTTTATACATATCTTCTTCTACGATACAATCGGCGTATAGGAATAAGGCTAGTGGAGTTAACGTGCTGTCGGGGTACGTTTCCGAAAAAACTTTCCAGTATCGGGAAGTCGCTTTGGGGTAAGGCGACCTTACGAGCTTCTCTAGGAAATATCCTTTCTCGTCTTTTTGGGCGCCGTTTTTATACTCCAGGTAGAGTTTAACGCCATTTCCGTAGTAACCAACGCTTTTTAAGGGCCACTTTTTATGTTTGTCGGAGTACAGGGACCCTCTTTTTAGTTCGTCCGCCGAATTCACACGGTTTAACATTAACTCGCAACGGGTAGCCGCGATGTGTCTGGCGTCGTCGTTTTTCCACCGGTCCTTTT
>CBDUXC010000177.1:0-5007 GCA_965371065.1 uncultured bacterium | reverse complement strand
TACGACTCGTATAATAACCTAACTAAATACACGCATCTTGAAGGCTCAGAATGGGGGTTCGATACGGTCGGTTACGGCGGAGAATGGCTATCTCTCGTTCTCGCTCCCGACGATACGCCGCATATATCCTATTTATATGGAAGCGGCGAACTAAGGTACGCTTATTACGACGAAGGTTCACATGATTGGGTGGAAACGATAGTAGAAACTAACACGGGTCAATGTAATTCGATAGCTCTTGATTCGTACGGGCACCCACACATATCCCACGGCGGAGGGCACGGCCTCGAGTACTCCTATTACGACGGTTCAGATTGGTATACTACGCACGCAGACGATGATTGGGATACGGGTGCCTTCACGTCTATTGAAATAGATGCAAATGACTACCCCCATATTTCGTATCAGGATTATTTTTACGACGATTTAAAATACGCGAGGTACGGGTATACCGGTATAGATCTTATCTATTTTACCGCGATTCCTGAGAACAATAGAGATATAAACCTCCGGTGGGTGGTAGAACCTACTCGCGGAGAAAGTATTGCCGGTTTCAACCTTTACCGGCGTAAGTTACCTATTAAAGAAGTAAGAAAACCGGGGAACGGGAATATCTTAAGTTCCGGACATTGGTTTAAAATTAACGATACGGTAATCACCGGTAAAAACCCATATTCTTATACGGATGAAGACTTAAAAGTCGGGGTAACTTACGAATACCGGCTCGACGTCGTTTTGGACGCAGATGCAAACAATATCGGTCTCGTAAGAGCGGAGATAAACCCTACGGATTCGGGTTTTGGGATAAAATTGGTTTACCCGAACCCTTCATCGGGAAAAATAACAGTAACATTTAGTATTGACGTACCTGACGACATAACCGTAGAAATGTTTGACCTCTCCGGGAGGAAAATATCGGACATTTTTACCGGTAAACTTGAATCGGGCGAATATAGCGTGGAGTATAATAGTACGTTACCTACCGGCGTCTACGTGATTAGATTAGCCGGTAAAGAAAAAGAATCTATAAGAAAACTAGTCTACACCGAATAAGGGGGTATAAAACTTAACGCCGCATAGGATGCTAGTTTAACTAAAAGGGGGGACACGCTCGTGTTTAACAAATACTCTCTAATCCTCATAACCATTACGTTGTTTTTAACGAACTTAGTAAGCGCGCTAGAATGGCACATAATAACCGTAGACGACGTTGCTGCCGATTATCCACCTTCTAAGCTCGCTATAGATTCTAACGGATATCCGCACATATCCTATACAGATAGGTACAGGACGGCCCAGTTAAAATATGCTTTCTTTGACGGTAGCGACTGGCAAATAACGGAGGTAGATTCCGTTAACGGAGTGGGCGGGTTATCACTCGCCCTCGATTCTTACGACCATCCCCATATAGCTTTCGTTGATACATACAATTACGACTTGAATTACGTTTTTTTTGACGGTACCGAGTGGAACTTAGAAACGGTAGACAGTTCCGAATACCGCACTTCTTCGATAGCATTAGCTATCGACAACGAAAATAAACCCTGCATTGCGTATTATCAAACAACGGAAGATCCTCCGTCTAGAAAGTTCCAATATGCCCGGCGGGACGATTCGGGCTGGAACATTGAAACGGTGGACGACGACTATGCACTGGGGCTTTCGATAGCCGTCGACTCCTCAAACCGACCGCATTTGTCTTACTATGGTTATAATCACCTTTTAAAATACGCTTATTTCGACGGTAATTATTGGGTAATAGGTGACGTAGATTATGCGTCTAGTACCCGTCCCACGTCTTTATCTCTGGACACTTCCCAAAACCCTCATATAGCGTACCTGGAAGAAACGTACGGCGATAATAACCTTAAATACGCTTATTGGGACGGCGTCGTATGGAACATACTCGACGTTGACGAAGAGATTACTTCCGTGATTACTTCCCTGGCATTGGACTCGTCCAACAACGCACACATAGCTTATTCCGAATGGACTCAAGGTCCTATTAGGTATGCATATTACGACGGAGAACATTGGGATATCGAAGTCGTCGATAGCGAGCCTTGGACGTATTTTCCTTCAATCGCAATCGGATTATATAACAACCCACAAATTTCGTATGCTTTTTATCACGAACTTAAATACGCTTGGTACGGTAACGAATATATCGGCGTAGACCTCCTCTTTTTCGACGCGCGCCCGGTAGGAAAAACGTTAGCCCTATCTTGGGGAATCGAAAACAACAGGCAAAATATCGATGGTTTCAACCTTTACCGTCGGTCGACAGCGGGAACCTGGTTTACAGCGTCGGGTTGGGAAAGAATAAATACAGACCTGATTACGGGCGAAAATCCCTATTCTTATATCGACGGCGGCCTCGAAAATGGAATCACTTACGAATACAAGTTGGAAGTTATCGTAGGTGAAAGCGCGGAAACACTTGGAATCACAACAGGGACTGCCGGTAATGGAATCCCAAAAACCTCTGTTCTCCATCAATCCCGACCGAACCCCGGCCGCGGCCCGGTGAACATCGCGTTCGAATTATCGGAGGACGCTAGCGTAACGCTTTCAGTTTATGATTTGACAGGCCGGAAGGTAGTTGAACTCGTAAACAACGACTTACCTGCCGGTTCGCACGAGGTTGAGGTACCGCGCTTAACGCCGGGGGTTTACGAGTACCGTTTGGACGCCGGGAATTTTAACGCCGCGAAAAAAATGGTAGTGCTAGAATAAACTTTTTTAAAATCCCGGTCGTTTTTATCCTGCGGGATATAACATTATTTTCGGCGGGTTAAAACCCGCCGTTTACTCTTTGCCTTTGAACTTCCGGCGCTTGAAAGCGCCGGTTTCGTTTACACTTCCGCCCCGGTCGCCAGCTCGTGGGGCGCGACCTTGGGCGAGTGGGCGCCGCAGCTCTCAGCTATCCCTCCCCCTCCACAATCGCTATCTCCCCGTCCGTTAAGCTATAAAGCTCATAGATAAGTTCGTCTATTTCGTTGTCGGCGGCGGCTATTATAGCAGCGTTAGCAGAAGGGCTTTTTCGATGCGCCAACGCCGTTTCCAGTAAGCCACGTATCTTCCTTCGCGAATCTTCGTTTTCCGGAACGTTCATCGCTTCGTCCGGCTTCCGGGCGACCGACCAAACGAAACCGTCTGTTTTATGGTTCAACGGGTTGCGGATAGTATAATAAAAATAACCGGCGAAGTCCTTTTTCCCGCGGATCAGATGATCTCGAAATGACTGTTGCCAGCGGAATATGTCGATGTCCGGTCGTTTATTAATTTCCCGAGATACGTGTTTTTTCACCGAATGCATAATTTTACTGTTGGTGAATTCCCCTATCTTAAGGATTAAATGAACGTGGTCGGGCATTAACGCCAAAGCCAACACGTAGAAGTCTTTTAAAACCGCCCCTTGAGCTAATGACTTTAAGAAGATATACCGCAGTTTCCAATCGGCGAAAAACGCGGTTCTACCCCGTACGACCGTCGTAATAAAATAAATCCCGCCGGGTACGTAAATACTCCTGCGGGGATGATTATGCTCCGGGATTTCAGGTAGTTCCACGTTATTATTTCCTGTCACGAAATACGCTGGAAGTATATATTTGATGTTGCAGCGGCCGAGATTTGATTATGTAGCCTTGATTCGTTAATCCACTTTTGCAGCCGAGATTCGTATAATCCGCTTTTGCAGCCGAGATTTTAAAATCTCGGCTGCATAACATCTCACACTTCCGCCCCCGTCGCCAGCTCGTGGGGCGCGACCTTGGGCGAGTGGGCGCCGCAGCTCTCGGCGTCCGGCTATTCTTTTTTTACTCCGCTAATCCTTCGAAATAAGCTTTTATTTTACCTAACGACCGCTTGTTAACGTTCTCGGTAGATTCTTCATAACATACGGATAGCGCGTCAGGTCCTATATAAGCCCCGGTAGTACGGCTATATTCTGGCCACTCAATCCCCTCTTCGTATTCGAACCCGTACAGCGCCCAACCCGGGTCATCACGATAATAACAAAACCTCATAGCCCAAACGTAATCTTCGTTGCAACCAATCCCTGTTATCCCGGCGCCTCCTCCCGTCGAATCAATAAACCAAGGGGTAAATAGGTATTCGCCGTCAAATGAGTAAACCATTATTCTAGCGTGGTGATCTTCGTAATATTCCCACGCAGTACCGATTATCAAACGGTCATCTTTAACCGCCAATGACGACAGTTCGTCGGGATTATTTATCCTGAAGGAACCATAGGGTCCAGGATTTCCATTTAAATCTGTTTGGTAAACGTTGTCGCCCGTCGATTGCCAACCGGTAACGATCCAAAGGTATTGGCCATCCCAACCCATGCCCCTAACGTGGTCATTAGGAACCGGGAAATCCGATACGTAATCGCCGTTTTCGTCAAAACAATATATAGTATTATTGTAATCAACCCACCAATTATCTCCGTCGTACGTTAAAGCTTCAACGAAATCCGGAAGCGGAATCGTATCCAGTACGACTAAACCATCGTAACTTTCGCCGGGCGGCGGTAATTCCGTTATCAATAAATCGTCGAAGCGCGCAACGCTGAGCATGTCGTCGGCAAAAGACTTACATGATACAGACAATACTAGGAATAACGCGATCACTATATACGCTCTCATATTTCTTGACCCCTTCCCATATATAAACTATTATCCTTACTCGCCGGAAAAGCTTACACCTCCGCGCCCGTCGCCAGCTCGTGGGGCGCGACCTTGGGCGAGTGCGCGCCGCAGCTCTCGGCGTCCGGCTCCTCGTTCGCCGCTTCGGGCGACGGGTAGAACCCGAACTCGCGCAAGAGCTTCAGTTTCGGGAGGATATTGTTCTCCAAATCGACGTGGAAGAAGCCCGGGAATATGTCCGGGTTCTCGGTGATGAAACCGAAGTACCCGTCGTAACGTTCCGGCACGTTCACCTCGCCCGAGTCGAAAACCTCGTGGCCGGTGAAGACGAACTCGGGGAGGAGGTACGGGCAGAACT
>CBDUXC010000176.1:0-5021 GCA_965371065.1 uncultured bacterium | reverse complement strand
AAGGGCCAGAAGAAGACCGTGGGTCGCAGGAAGAAGAAGTAGTATAGAGGAGGTCGTCCTTTTTGGCCGTTCGCAAAAAGACAACGAAGAAAGTCAAACGCTCCGTCAAAGAGGGCGTAGTGTACATTTCTTCCACCTTCAATAATACGATTATAACGATTACCGACCTTGACGGGAACGTTATAGCGTGGGCCACCGGCGGGTCGGTGGGTTATAAGGGCTCGCGGAAGTCAACGCCGTACGCCGCGTCGATAGCGGCGGATAACGCCATCCGCAAAGCCGTGGAAATGGGTTTGACTATAGTTGAGGTGCGCGTTATCGGCCCGGGGCCGGGTCGGGAGTCGGCCGTACGTCAGATACAGGCTTCTCGGCTCAAAATAAAAGGTATAAAAGACCGGACGAAGGTTCCCCACAACGGCTGCCGCCAGAGGAAAAGGCGCCGCGTATAACCGACTTAGGACCAGAGGAACGTTATGGCAAGGTATAAGGACGCCAGGTGCAAGCTATGCCGCCGAGAAAGCGTAAAGCTGTTCTTGAAGGGCGAGCGTTGCTACACGCGCGGAAAATGCCCGATAGATAAAGCCGTAAACCCGCGGAACTACCCGCCGGGACAACACGGGCTGGGGCGCGGTCGGCGGCGGATGAAAGCGTCGGACTTTTCGATACGTCTTCGCGAGAAACAAAAACTGCGCAGGATTTACGGTATCCTGGAAACCCAATTCAGAAACTATTTCAAAAAAGCCGCGCGGCGAAAAGGGATAACCGGCGAGAACCTTATCTGTATGCTGGAGATGCGGTTGGATAATACCGTATATCGGATGGGGTTGGCGATGTCCCGCAGCGGCGCGCGACAGCTTGTTTCCCACGGGCATGTTCTCGTGAACGGTAAACGCGTCAGTATTCCTTCGTATCAGGTAAAGGTAGACAACGTAATAACCCTGGCGGAGAAAGCGAAGGGTTTCGGTTCTGTTAAGTATTCTTTGGAGTGGAACGCGTCGCGTCTTATGCCCGAGTGGATCAGCTTCGACGCCAAGAAGGCCGAGGGTACGGTAGTCGCCGAACCGTCGAGAGACCAAGTAACCTTGCCGGTAGAAGAGCAGTTGATCGTCGAGTATTACTCGCGGGTGTAGGGCATTTCCATATAACTTAGTCATACGTCTTTTCGAGGAGGGCCGTAACATCTATGAAGTGGACGGGTCTCAAGCGGCCGCGTAAGGTCAACTTCGACGAAGAAAACGTAACCGAGACATACGGCAGGTACGTCGTCGAACCATTCGAACAGGGTTTCGGTCTTACCGTCGGGAACGCGCTTCGGCGCGTACTCTTGAGCTCTATCGAAGGCTCCGCCATAACTTCCGTCAAGATAGAGGACGTGCTCCACGAGTATTCGACGATACCGAACGTAGTCGAAGATATGACCGAGATATTGATGAACATGAAAGAACTCGTCGTTCGTCTGGAGAGCGACAAACCGAAAAAGATGCTGCTCGAGGTCGAGGGCGAAGGCGAAGTTACCGGCCAGGATATAATCGCGGACGCCGATGTGACAGTCGTCAACCCCGACCAGAAGCTCGCGACTCTCGCCGACGGCGGACGCCTTAAAATGGAAATGGAAGTAAAACGCGGCCGCGGGTACGTACCTGTGGAACGCTTGAGAGACGAAGAACAACCTGTGGGCGTAATACCGTTAGACGCGGTTTTCACGCCTGTCCGCAAAGTCAAGTATACGGTCGAGGATACGCGCGTTGGGCAAAGGACCGATTACGATAAATTGATCCTCGAAATTTGGACCGACGGTAGCATAACGCCCAACGAAGCTCTGTCGTCGTCGGCCGAAATCCTGAAAGAACACTTCGAGATATTCATAGATTTCGAGAGCGCGCCGGAGATAGAAACGGAAATAATCGACGGCGAGAGGGAACGTCTCCGGGAACTTCTGACCCGGGGCGTCGACGAGCTAGAACTTTCGGTCCGGGCCGTCAACTGCCTTGAGACCGCGGAGATAAAGACGATAGGCGACCTCGTCCAAAAAACAGACCAGGAAATGCTTAAGTATCGTAACTTCGGCCGTAAGTCCTTGAACGAAATAAAGGAAGTGCTCGAAGAGATGGGGCTGACCCTCGGCATGGACCTAAATTGGCTGAACGAAGAGGAATAGGGCCGACGAGAAACGGTACGAGCTTAATTAGACGCGAACGGGCTTTATAGGACGGGGCTTGAAATGAGACACGTAAAACGGAAAGGGAAACTCGGCAGAACGCCTTCGCATCGGGACGCGATGTTGCGCAACCTGGTCTCGTCGCTGATCGTACGCGAGCAGGTTAAAACGACCGCGGCGAAGGCGAAAGCAGCGAAGCCGATAATAGACCGGCTCGTCTACAGGGCGAAAAAGGATACGGTTCACTCACGGCGGCTCGCGAACAGGATAATAAAAGACCGTTCGGTAATACGTAAGTTGTACCACGAGATTGCGCCTATATTCGAGGACCGGATCGGCGGTTACGTACGCATCGTACGCGGATACCCGCGCCGCGGCGACGGCGCGCCTATGGTATTACTTGAGTTCGTCGAGAAGACCGAGGGGTACTTCGAGTTACAGAAAGCGCGGGAGGAACGCCGTAAAGCGGAGAAAGAAAAGAAGATAGCCGCCGCTGAAAAGGAAAAGGAATTGGAACAACAAATGACTGGCGGCCAATCGGCTCTCTAAAAGCCGCTTCCGTTGCGTTTCCCCGTAACATGAATAATATCCGCCCAGGGTTTCCGTTTTCTCGACGCGAGGACTGCGGGAACCCTTTATCATTATAGTGGGTGTTTCTTGGCTTACGTTAAAAAAATCCCGATTAAGACCCACGTAATAACCTACGGCGATGACATAGCGGAGGTCGTCGACAGGTATTCTAAACCCCGTAGGCAAAAGGGCGACGTCATTATCGTATCGTCGAAGGTCGTGTCGATTTGCCAGGGGCGGACCGTCTCTTTCGACGATGTAAAGGTCGGGTTCTGGGCGAGCTTGCTCTGGCGTTTCGTGACGAAACCCCAGTATGGGATCGGCGCGATCGGGCTTCCCGAGAAGATGCAAGCGGCGATCGACCTGGTCGGGCTTCCGCGTATTCTGTTGGCCGCCGCGGCCGCCGCCGTAACGCGACCGTTCGGGGTCCGGGGCGTTTTCTATAAAATCGCGGGCCATGGCGTCGCCGAGATAGACGGATCGAGGATACTGACTTTCGAGCCGTTGATACGTGTGGTGGTTTACGGGCCCGAGGACGGCGACGAGGTCGCGACGACAGTACGGGACGTTACCGGCTGCGAGACGGCGATAATCGACGCCGGTGACTACGGTAACGTTGACGTGTTGGGCCGCTCGCCGGGCGTTGACCCGGGCTGGGTGGAGGAGAACTGCCGGGACAACCCGCTGGGGCAAACGCTCGAGCAGACGCCCGTCGGTTTAATGCGGACGATGGAGGGGGAGCCGCCGCCGGGCTTGGACGAGGAACGCAAGAAGATACGGGCGGAAGCGATCGCGGAACTGGAGCGGCAAAGACGGGAACTGGAGGAGAGGGGCGAACTTTGATGGACGTTTTCGAGGCGATACTCGGGCGGCGTTCGATACGTCGGTTCCGGGACGAACCGTTGGAAGAGGGGCAACTTGAGAAACTGCTCGACGCTGCGCGCTGGGCGCCGTCAGGCGGTAATGTGCAGCCGTGGCGATTCACCGTCGTAAAGAACGACGACGTTAAAAAACAGTTGGCGGCCGATTCATACGGGCAGATGTTCGTGGCCGAAGCGCCTGTCGTCATAGGCGTATTGGCCGTTCCGGAGGAGAGCGCCCGGCGCTACGGCGATAGGGGCCGCCGCCTTTACTCGATACAGGATACGGCGGCCGCCGTACAGAATATATTGCTCGCCGCGTACGGTATGGGTCTCGGGGCCTGTTGGGTCGGCGCCTTCGACGATGATGCAGTCGCAAAGACTCTAGAGTGTCGCCCCGGCGAGGTCCCCGTGGCGCTAATACCGGTAGGGTGGCCGGTCGAGGAAGGCGGGTCATCGCGACGGGGATCGAATGAAGTTGTAAGGTATATCGAATAGTTATGTCGGTTTATACGCATACGGCCCTGGGCGCGGCGGTAGGTATCGCTGCCGGTAATCCCGTCGCAGCCTTCCTGTTGGGCGCGGCCACCCACATAGTAAGCGACGCCGTATCCCATTTCGATTCGGAGCGGGTATGGCTGGAGGTCGTGCTGGCGGCCGCCGCGGGCGTGTTTCTCTGGTGGATAAGCGGTTCGCGGACGGTTGTACTGTTCGGGATATTGGGCGCTACACTGCCTGATGTCGATAACCTTCTGATATCACTTAAAGTTTTACCGAAACGTTTCAAGGTTTTTCCGTCGCACGGTAATTATTTGCGGCACGGCGCGGAGCTCGGCGCACGGAACGCTGCGGTCCAGGTAGCCGTATTCGGCGTATTCGCTTTGTGGGTGTGCGTCGCGCCCGATTTACTGTAAAAAACGGCTGGGGTTGCTTAAGGAGATGTGATAAACGGTGATTAGTACGACCGATTTACGGGCGGGAATGATAATAGAAATGGGCGGCGAGTTGCTTCAGGTCGTAAAGCAACAGCACGTAAAACCGGGTAAAGGGCCCGCGTTTATGCGGATGACCTTCCGGAACATGCGTACCGGCGCCATCTTCGACGAGAAGCTTCGAACCGCCGAGAAGGTCAAACGCGTAATACTGGACGAACGGCTAGCCCAGTACTTATACCGTGAAGGCGACAATTTCCATTTTATGGACGAGGGGAACTTCGAGCAGTTCGCCTTGAGCGCCGACCAGCTAGGCGAGACCGTTAAGTTCCTGAAGGAGTCCGAGAGCATAAATATCGCCGGCTACGAGGGCGAGCCGGTTAGCATAACCCTTCCGATTTTCGTGGAGCTGGAAGTGGTAAAAACCGACCCTGACGTTCGGGGGGATACGGCCAGCGGCGGTTCGAAACCGGCAACGCTGGAGACCGGCACCGTAGTTCA
>CBDUXC010000175.1:0-5048 GCA_965371065.1 uncultured bacterium | reverse complement strand
GTATCGGACGACGGGTGGCCCCGGGCCGTCATCGTTCTCGACGCGGGCGCTTTCGCGATAAGTATCGATAGGCCCACCGCCGTATCCATTCTCGTAGCCGCGGAGGGTTTCCCGGACGAGGCGCGAGAACTTAAACGGCTCCTCCTTCACGACCTGATGGCGGAGATAATAAACCGGGGGGGGTTATCTATCGAAATGGTAGTTATTGACCGCGCGCTCGAAATAAAGGGAATGGAAACAGACTTCGTCGCCGGTCCTGTAGAAAGTGAAGGTTTAATTTACTCCGCCACCGTCCACGGCACGGACCGCGACGGCGTTCCCTTCGAGCCGCTGACGGTCCGGCCGTCCGACGGGATCGCGATCGCGGTCCGGGTCGGCTGCGACATCGAAATCGCCGACGAGATAGTGCCGAAGCTGAACCTCTACGACCCCGACGAAATCCCCTTCCGCAAACTCGCGCTGAGCGAGATCGATAAGCTGTAGGGACCGGCGTAACGTGGGGTAATTTCCACGGTTTTAATAGTAGCGGCGGGCTTCGAAGTGAAATATTACGGCAGGGTAACCGTCGTCGAGGAGGAAGACGCGTACTCCAGCGCGGCCGACGGGATAAGGGTTCTGCCGACGGGCGGTTTGCAATAACCCGTATTTAACACAGGTATTACTTATCTAAAAGGCTCGCGTTTCGCGGGCCTTTTTTGTTACCATATCAGTAAAGTTTTCGGATTAACGGACGAAGGGAGTTCTATGCGTTTCTCGGCGGTTTCGGTTACGCCCGGTCTTTATGCCGGCGGGGATAAAAAACCGCCGTTTTTTTATTTACATATTTGGGCGGTAAAAACAGCTTGACTTTCGGTCGCCGGTTTGATAACATCCAAACCGTAACCTATTGTGGTTAAAGGTTATTCCTATCTGCTTGCGCCCCGAACCGGAGGGGCGTAAGTTAAAAGTGGAGTAGTGTACCCATAACGCCCTGACCGTTACTACCCGTCCCTTTTCGGGGGAGGTAAATATATTGAACCGAAAGACTTACACGCCTAAGAAAGACGATATTGAACGCCGCTGGTATGTAATCGACGCCGACGGCGCCGTCTTGGGCCGTCTCGCGACTGAGGTCGCGAACGTCGTCCGGGGGAAGTATAAACCGTATTTCACGCCGCACCTTGACACCGGCGACTTCGTAATCGTCATAAACGCCGAGAAGGTAGTATTGACCGGAAAAAAGCTGACCGATAAGATATATTACCGGCACTCGGGCTACGTCGGCAACTTGAAAGCGATGTCGGCCGGAAAGATGCTGGAAAAGAGCCCCGAGAAGGTAATACTCCACGCGGTCCGGGGGATGCTGCCGAAAAACCGGCTGGGACGTAAGCTGCTGACGAAGGTAAAGGTTTACCGGGGTAATTCCCACCCCCACGAGGCCCAGACGCCTGAGCGGTGGGAAGTCGGCGCCGGGCCGGCCAACGCTAAAGCGTAGTTGAAAGGTAATAAGGAGCAATAAATTGGAAGTCAAACGATATTATGCGACGGGGCGCCGGAAAACCGCCGTCGCCCGGGTCTGGATATCGGCGGGTTCGGGTAAGATTACGGTCAACCGCCGCGAACTCGAGAATTATTTTCCGGTTTTTACCCAAAAGCGCCAGGTACTGATGCCTTTCGAGGTAACCGGTACCCAGGGTAATTTCGACATTTTCGCCACCGTCCGCGGCGGCGGCCTTTCCGGGCAGGCCGGCGCGGTTCGCCACGGCGTCGCGCGCGCCCTGGAGAAAGTCCATCCCGAGCACCGCCAGACGCTGAAGAAAGCCGGGCTGCTTACCCGCGACCCGCGCATGAAAGAGCGGAAGAAGTACGGGCAGAAAGGCGCCCGCGCCCGGTTCCAGTTCTCGAAACGTTAACGCGTACGTAGGGCGATAAGGTTTATACGGCAAATCCAAAGAAACCACTCCAAAGGGAGCGCCGCCCGCACGGGGCGAGGTCCGAGCAACCCGGCTCCCTTGACTACCCCAGGAGGTGGTCCGTTAAATGGCCGATATTACGATGAAGGAACTGCTCGAGGCAGGGGTTCACTTTGGGCACCAGACCAAACGCTGGAACCCCAAGATGAAGAAGTATATCTTCGCCGAGCGCAACGGAATTTACATCATAGACCTCCAAAAAACACTCGAGAAGGTTAATGCAACGTACGAAGAGGTGAAGGAAACGGCGGCCCGCGGCGGCCGCATCCTTTTCGTCGGTACGAAGAAACAAGCCCAGGAGACCATTAAAGAAGAAGCTGTTCGCTCCGAAAGTTATTACGTCAATACGCGTTGGCTGGGCGGGACGTTGACCAACTTCGAAACGATCAGGAAAAACGTCGACAGGCTCGAAGAGATAGAAAAGCTCGAGGCGAACGAAGAGATATTCGACCAGTACACGAAAAAAGAGCAGATAAAACTACTTAAAGAAAAAGCCCGTAAAGAGAAACTCCTTTCCGGCGTCCGAGATATGAAGCGTCTTCCCGATCTGGTTTTCGTCGTGGACCCCCGGCGGGAAGATATAGCGGTTCGCGAAGCTTCCCGCCTGGAGATACCGATTATAGCTATCGTCGACACCAACTGCGACCCGGATACAATCGACTACGTCATTCCGGGAAACGATGACGCGATAAGATCGATACGTTTGATAACTTCCGCGATCGCCGACGCCGTCGTCGAAGGACGCGCGCTGCGGACCGAGGGCAAGCAAGTGTCTAAGGAAACCGGAGAGAAAGCGGAAACAAAGAAAGCGGCGGATACGGCGGCCGAGGAAAAAGAGATAGCGGAACGGGAAAAAGACGTTGCCGAGACGGCGGCGGAAACCACTGAATAAACGGGCAAGGCCGCTCGGTAAAAAACCGATACTCTAGAACCCAGTAGCTGCGGAGGAACGGTTAATGGCGGACGTTACGGCGGAAATGGTCAAGAAGCTCCGGGACAGAACCGGCGCCGGGATGATGAATTGCAAAAACGCGCTCGTAGAATGCGGCGGCGACGAGGAAAAAGCGGTCGAACTGCTCCGGGTAAAAGGCTTGGCGGCGGCCAAGAAGAAAGCCGGGCGTTCGGCGAACGAGGGCGTAATCGCCAGCTATATACACCCGGGCGACAAGCTCGGCGTGCTCGTCGAGGTGAACTGCGAGACCGACTTCGTAGCCAGGACCGACGACTTCCGGGAAATGATGAAGAACGTCGCGATGCACATAGCCGCGTCGGACCCCCTCGCCGTGGACCGCGATAACATACCGGCGGACATACTCGAAGAGGAGAAAAAAATTATCGCCGGGCAAGCGAAAGAGTCCGGCAAACCGGAAAACGTGACAGAGAAAATTGTAGAGGGTCGGCTAAATAAGTTCTATGAGGAAAGCTGCCTGCTCGAGCAGGCTTACGTCAAAGACCCGGATATTTCCGTAAAAGATTACGTGGATTCGGTAATCGCGAAACTGGGCGAGAACATCGTCGTCCGGCGGTTCGTCCGGTTTAAACTGGGGGAGGATTAAACCGGCCTGTCCCCATGGAGGTGCGTGTCCCTCAGGTATAAACGGGCCCTGTTAAAACTCTCCGGCGGCGCCCTGACCGGCGACGGGGACGTATCCCTCGACCCCGACATGCTGGAGTACGTGGCCGGCGAAATACTGGGCGCGGTTGCCGAAGGGCTCGAATTGGGCGTCGTTATCGGCGGCGGCAACCACTTCCGGGGCCGCCAGGCCGACGAATGGAAGCTCGACCGGGTTACCGTCGATTATATGGGTATGCTCGGTACGGCGATGAACGGTCTCGCGTTGGCCGATGTATTGAACAAGAAGGGCGCGGCGCCGCTCGTTATGAGTTCCTTCCCGATGGGTGAGCTTTGCGGTCGTTATAACCGCCGCCGGGCTCTTAAGCACATCAGCAGGGGAGTGGTATTATTCGTCGGCGGTACGGGCCGCCCTTTCTTTACTACCGATACGACGGCGGCGCTCAGAGCGTGCGAAATGGGCGCCGAAGTCCTGTTGAAAGCGACCGACGTAGACGGTATCTTCGAAGCCGACCCGGACGAGGACCCCGGCGCCAGGCTTATCCCGGAGATAAGTTACGTGGACGTGGTTAAAGGGGACTTGCCCGTTATGGACGCTACCGCCGCGGCCCTTTGTATGCAGAACCGGCTTCCGCTGGTAATCTATAACGGAACCGCAGCCGGGAATTTAATTAAAATCGTAAAAGGCGAGCGAATAGGTACGTTGGTGGGGTGACGTGCGATGGTCGAGATATTCGACAAATACGTAAAAGAAGCCGAAGATAAGATGGATAAAACCATCGCGGCCGTGGAACGGGAACTGTCCACAATACGCACGGGGCGGGCGGCCCCGTCGCTCCTCGACAGGGTATCGGTGGAGACGTACGGTTCTCAGATGCCGATCAACCAGGTCGCGACGGTTTCGGTACCGGACCCCCACACGTTAGTAGTCCAGCCGTGGGATAAATCGATAATCGCCGACGTGGAGAAGGCGATACTGGGCGCGAACATAGGCCTAACGCCCGTAAACGACGGTAACGTCATACGTATCAACGTACCCCGCCTGACCGAAGAGCGGCGGAAGGAAATGGTAAAGCTCGCCAAACAGTTCGCCGAAGAGGGTAAAGTGGCGATAAGGCGCGTACGCGGCGACGCCAATAAGCACATTAAAACCGCGGAGAAAGAACACGGGCTTTCCGAAGACGCGTCCAACGACGCGCAGGAAAAAGTGCAGTCGCTCACGGACGAGTACTGCGAAAAAATTGACGAACTCGTTAACGCGAAGGAAGAGGAGATACTAGAGATATGAGGTAGTATCTTCCAATTGAATCCGACTTCGCTTAACGGGGCGTTCGCCAGATGCGCACGGCGTGAACGTCCCTATTTATTTCTGATATAATAATAAACGTATGGAGATAACGAACCCCCTTGAAGAATTGACCGCCGACGAACTTCTTGCGACGGTCGACCGGGGACGGCTACCCCGGCACATAGCCGTCATTATGGACGGCAACGGCCGTTGGGCCAAAGGACGTAAGTTCCCG
>CBDUXC010000174.1:0-5075 GCA_965371065.1 uncultured bacterium | reverse complement strand
CGTTCAGCTTGCCTTTATATTCCTCCAGTAACTCGGCCGAATTCGGTTTGAACATTCGCGCTCCTTTCCATTATATACCTGAAGCGTCTTGAGTATATGACTCGCGCTTATTAATACTCAAGTATCGGTTTTAATTTCGCCGCTTGCTTTACCCAGGCGTTTATATAAGGCCTGGGCGGTACACGGCGTACGAGTTTTTTCTTCGCGTTAATCTTAACCATCGCGTTGTAAAGGTTATCGGCGTTCCTTTTCTTCAGTTCTTTGACGGTGTCGACGCCCGCTTCTTCCAGCAGGTCGGACCACTCTTCGCCTATGCCTTTTACGCGCATCAGGTCGGCCAGGTTCGCCCACTCCAGGATTAGTTTCTTACTGATGCCCGTAATTTTAGACAGATACTCGCGCTGTTTGGGCGTACTCGCTTTCGTCAGCAGGGAGGAGGTCGTTTTTACGCCGGCGTTGGCGAGTATATTCGCATACTTGTCGCCGATCCCTTCGATTTTTATTAACGAATAGCTCACGGGCGTTCTCCTTCATTAAGATTCGTAGCGTTTTTACCTTAATAGCCGGTACTTACTGCGAACGTTCTTTAACCGTTCGTGTCAGAGATGGTGAAAAGCGTGGACGTATATCATACCCGGCGTACGAATTCAAGTAAAAAGGGTTTCCCGTTTGCGTTTTAAGTTACGAATGGTTAAAAGAATATTGGACTTGTCGGGGCTTCTAAAATTCGCCGATTAAAAACCCGGCTTTTCGGCCGGGACGTCGTAAAAAGAAACCGGGATTTATCCGCTTAGAGTTAATAATAACGTGATGAGGCCGCCTATCAGGAGGATGCCTATGGCCACGGCGACGACGACGCAACCGGCCTGGCTCGCGCCGGCCGATACGGTTATGTTCTCCCGGCGGGCCAGCGCGTCTACATAGTTCTTCGCTTCTTTCAAGCCGAGGCCGGTTCGAGACCTTAGATATTTGATCGCCTGGAGTCGTTTTCCCTTTCTAAGAAGGTCGAGGACTTCGGCATCGTACGCAATAGCGGGCGGTTCGTCGTCGGCGAGCTCGATTGCGTATTCGGTCCCGCAGTGGGGGCAGGTAATAGAGGACGCGCCGGGGGTATAGTGAAGTCCCGCGCCGCAGGATTTACATCTTAGTTCTGTCGGTTCGTAATCGTTCATATCACGCTGATTATAACCGCGCTGAGAAGCGTGTCAACATAAAAACAAAGGCGTCCGGTTTATTCTTCGATTCGAATATACGGTAATTCAGGTTTAAGAGATATGCGCAATAGACTGAAAAGTAACGCGTTCAAAAAAAACGCGTATTCGGCTTGACTTACGTGGGGAGATCTGTTATAATATAAGTGATATACTTATGTATATCGGTTGGCAATGTTAATAATTACGGTATTGAATGTTAAAATGGAGGCACTCGATGGAAAGGTTAAAATTATTTGCGTTTATGATCGCGGCCGTCGTTCCGATATCCGTATTCGGGGCTTACGATTACGCGGGCCAGTGGGGTTCCGACGGCGGCGCCGACGGGCAATTTCGTTCGCCTACAGGACTGGATTTAGGTCCGTTCGGTCACGTTTTCGTCGCCGATAGAGGCAACGATCGTATTCAGTACTTCACGGATACGGGCGGGTTCGTCGGCAAATGGGGTTCGGCGGGAACCGGCGACGGTCAGTTCGACAAACCCCGCGACGTCGCCCTGGCCTCCGACGGTACGGTTTATGTAGCCGATTCGGAGAATGAAAGGGTCCAGTATTTCGCCCATACCGGTAGTTATCTCGGACAATGGGGGTCGTCGGGTAATGGTAACGGTCAGTTTGACCGCCCTCGCGGTCTCGCTGTTGCCGACGACGGTAGTGTCTACGTTACCGACCACGGTAATCATAGGGTTCAATACTTCTCGGCCTCGGGTACGTATCTTGGCGAATGGGGCTCGAACGGCGGAGCCGACGGCCAATTCGAGAACCCTCGCGGCGTCGATGTCGCGCCTAATGGTAACGTTTACGTAGTCGACCAGGATAATCACCGCGTCCAGTACTTTACCGATTCGGGAACGTTCCTCGGTAAATGGGGTTCGTTCGGTACCGGCGACGGGCAATTCGACGGTCCCGGTTTTATAGCTATAGCGAGCGACGGTACTGTATTCGTGAGTGATACGAACAACAACAGGGTCCAGTATTTCGACGCGTCCGGTAACTTCCTCGGTAAGTTCGGTACCTTCGGGACCGGAAACGGGCAGTTCGACGGCCCCGAAGGCGTAGCCGTTCAACCGGACGGAAGCCGGGTGTTCGTGGCCGATAATAATAACGATCGGATCCAGTACTTCGACACCGCGTCAACGTCAATTACGCCGTCGTCATTGGGGCGTATTAAAGCCCTTTTCTAACGACTGCGGACGTAAAGACCTTCGACGTCTAACGTACAAAACACGATATTACCCCGCGCGGTTTCGCGCGGGGTTTATTTTTTAAGCGGCGGAGTTTCACCTACGGAGCGTCGAACCGCGGGTTTTAACCTTTGCGGTTATTTTACGCCATTGCCCGGCGGAGATATAACTTATTGACTTGGCCGCAGCGGAAGCCGCCGTTCGAGTCGGCCCGTATTGTGTGGGTCCGGCTACGCGGGCGTCTATCGTTTACCATATGGCGAAACGCACACCGCTCTGGACGTATAAAAACACGTGAGTATCATCGCCGAAGAGGATCAACGAGCCGACGTCGAAAAACGGAGCTAGGGGCCGTTCCCCGAATTCTATATCCGTTCCTAAGCCAACGTGAGCGTATCCGCCCGGTTGGTCTTCTAAATATCCCCAATAATCCTCGGCATAAGTGATACCGTAACCACCGCCGACGGACGCGTAAGGTTGAAAGGGAGCGCCTGATTTGGGCATAAAGTATACGCGCGCCTGGGGTCCTACGCCCCAAACCAGCCTGTCGCCGTGACCTACGTAAGCCCTGAGCCCGAGGGATAGGAACGAACCTATCCCGAAGTCGCCACCGACACCGGCGTAGCCCATCGTTAGCCCGCCGAACTCGAACATCCCGCCGCCGGCGATGTTAAGACCCGAAAGGCCTACGGGTAACGCCATCGAAGACACTCCACCTACGGCGATTAGTACAAGGATTACTTTTAATGAACGCATCACGGTATCCTCCTTTAAGGTAGTGTATATTAGTTATGTCGGTTCGTATCCGGTTATGTTGGGGCGATTATACGTTGGTGCCGGGCGGCTTTCAATCGAAAAAATATTACCAGTTAGGTATCCGTTGCACCCACGTTGTTAAACGATACCGCCGCTTTCAAGCGGCGGAGTTTCACCCGCGGAGCACCGAACCCCCGACTTCAGCCAGGGGACGTAAAAAACCGTAATATTTTACTTGACACAATTAGGTTGAGATGATAGTGTTTTTTGTCGGACTTGAAATGATAAATGGTATCTAACGAGTATCGAAAGGAGAATGCTATGAAGGTCACAATGAAAAAGCTCGCTTGTTTACTCGTGTTTTTCACGATCGTGTACATCGGTTGCGACGGTGGTACTACACCGACAGGTCCGCCCCCAAAAGCGGCAAATCCTTCGCCAACGAACGGCGCAACTGATGTATCTGTTACTACGAACTTAACATGGACTGTGTCGGGCGGTTCAGGTTCGTATACGTCCGACATTTACTTCGGTACAACCCCGTCACCTCCGTTGGTTAGTACGGACGTTACCGGGACAACTTATAGCCCGGGGACGTTAAACTTCGATACTACGTATTATTGGAAGGTTACTACCAAAGGAGACGGTGGATCAACTGAAGGGGATGTGTGGACGTTTACCACAGTATCATCCGTGTTAATAAACGAGGGGTTTGAAGGTGCCTTTTTACCGGGCGGTTGGAAGCAATGGCAGAAAGGCGATGTAGGTAGTAGTGTGTGGATACAAGTAGGAGACCTTTCTCATGGCGGAACTAAATGTGCCTTCCATTGGTACTCTGACGCGGGTTATGATAAACAAGATTGGCTCGTAACTGCGACCGTAGCAATACCGTCGGGTTTAGGGGCAAAAATAACGTTTTGGGAATTTGGCGGATGGGTCACATGGCACGATTATCACGGGTTGTACGTTGCATCTACTGTCGGACCTTCCGTAAATCCCTCGACAAGTTTTACTGAAGTAGCTTCGCTTGGCCCGCCGACCGAAGGCAGTTGGGGTCAACGCTCGTTTGATCTTTCAACCTACGTCACTAACGACTACCTTACGGTTGCTTTCGTTTACCAAGGAGATGATGCCGATAATTGGGGGATAGACGACGTGAAGCTGGAAATAACGGCGCGAACTTCTGGTAATCAAACTAGTACTGATACCGAATTTACGGTTAGCAAAAGATAAACGAAGCGGTAAAACGTATACCGGATTATTAAGCGCGAAAAACGTGTTACAACTAGATAATTAAGATAGTTGTAGATGCGTTTGCGTGTGTTGGTTAGGTTGCGAATTATTCCAGATACATGAAATATTTGGGTTAAAGGAGCGTCTACGCCAATAAAATAGAATAGTGGCGTGGAAAAGGCAAGTAAGATTTCGCGTATATGCTGAACGCGAAAAGTTTGCGAAATCCGCTTTGATACCGGAACGTTGCCTAAGCGGCTGACAAAAGAAATGGGGTTACTGTAATTTACAACTTAGGCTTTTAAATATTAAATATCATTTATTGATAGTAACTTTAATATAGGCGTAGAATTAATTCCGCCTTTGTTAGTATAATGTAACGTATATTATAACCCCCTTCTTAGGGTGGATTCTCACCCACGGAGGACCGAACCCCCTACTTCATTCCGGGGATATAACAAACCCGCCCTCACGGGCGGGCAAATTAAATCTGGCGGTGACCTACTCTCCCGGGGGGAACCCCGGTAGCCTTGTACCTTTAGGTACCCGGCATCGGCGCTGACGGGCTTAGCTTCCGTATTCGGGATGGGAACGGGCGTTTCCCCGCCGTTATTACAAAGCCGTATTTTTAACCGCGTCCTAAAATTTCGTATATCTTCGAGCGGTGACCGATATCGTAAACGATTATTTTA
>CBDUXC010000173.1:0-5080 GCA_965371065.1 uncultured bacterium | reverse complement strand
CGGTTACTGCCGGACATTCCAGCTTCCCGTCGGCGCCGGTGGCGTTAGCTTCGGAGAATTCGTAGACGTAACGGGTCGGGATACCGCCGTCGCCGTTCACCCAGGTGTCGCCACAGCCGAAAAAATACCCCAACAGAAAAGTAAACACGACGAGGCCGGAAAATACCCACCTACTCATTTATTGACCTCCTATTTTCGAATGTCCACTATTTCCTCTTTACGGATATTACCAACGAAAACGTCCCGGCGCAACCCTATTCGCCCTAGACTTTATTAACGTTAAAACCCTCTGTTAGCGAAGTTCAGGAGAACACGCGGAAGATACGTTTTTTTCCCGGGAAGCGTCTCCGTTACCAGCGCTTCACCGTCAATATCGTACGAGGCCAGGACGGCGGTCCTTTCGCCGATCTCCCCGGCCCCGTCTTCCGGCTTTATTTCGGGATGGAACTGAACGCCGACAAGCGGGAGGTCCTTATGAATTATCGCCTGGACAGGACAATCGTCGGATTCCGCGATAACGTCGAAATCACGCATACGGTCGGCGATAACTTCGTCGTAGTGGAAGTTAAACGTGGGTAAGGGCGACGAAAAGCCGTCGAATAACCAGTGGTCGTTGAACCGGATATCGCGCCAACCGACCTCCGGTATCTCGCGGCGTTTTAGCGCGTCTTTACCGTATAGCGCCCGTACGATCATCTGGTGTCCGAAACAAACACCCATTATCGGCATGCGCCGGTCGGCGCACCGGCGGACGAAGTCGAGCTGGGCCAATATCCAATCGGCCTCTTCGAAAACCGACCTTTCGGAACCGGACAGGAACACCCGGTCGTAATCACCTGCGTCGAAACCGCCGATGAACTCGGTCCTATGGATAACCGTAACAACTGCGTCGTTATCCACCATGCAGTCGGCTACCCACCGGCCGGCGTCGATTTTCTCGCCGGAGTTTATAATGAGGATTTTCAATCAATCCGTGGTTACGTGGTTAAAAGTAAGGGCAGGGTCATCCCCTGCCCTGTTAAGTCCTGATATTCCGTTTTAACACGCCGCTCGGTTTTACGACGGGTCTTTGTTCGCCATATCCTCGATCTTAGCCGCGAGATTAGACCAGTTCGTAAACGAGTACTCCGGAGTCTCTTCAATCTTACGCTGCATGTAGTGGACCATATCCACGCACCTGCCGGAGTTACCCTGGGCGAAGAAACAAACGGATAAGATGATATACGCGTCGTACGCCGTAAGCCTCGTATCGTGAGGATGTTCCCACGTCCCGCCGGCGCCGCCGGTCGTTTCAGGCGGCGGGTCCATCGAAAGATAAGTGTTACCAGCGGAAATCGCGCCAACGAAGTCGTCCGACGCTTCCAGCGCGTACGCCAACCCGACGAATAAACCGCGCTTATCGGGGTCTGTACTCGCGTATCCGGCACCGTAGAGCACGCCGTCTTCGAAATAATTAACCGACGATTCGGTATCCTGTAACCGCATATAGGTCCAACCAAGGCCGTTGTACGCAGGCATGTAGTTGTCGTCGATTTTAACGGCGTTTCCGAAATACCTGAGCGCGTTGTCGAAATCGCCCGCTTTCCAAACTTCCCAACCTTCGGCCGTCCAGTCGGCCTGGCTGAGCGGCGGTTCAATTACTTCTTCGTCGCAACCGAAGAACGCTATACCCAGCACGATTACGAGTAACGCCGTTAGTATATGTCTGATTTTTCCCATATATTATCCTCCCGGAGGAAGTGTTCGTTATCGTTGATATCGGTCGGGCGCGAGGTACGCCGCCGCGCGCCCGAATTCGCCCGCTCTAGCGGGTAACAACCATCTTCTTAACGGCGCTGTAGTCGCCGGCTTCCATCCGGTACAGGTAGACGCCGTTCGCCATGTTGTCGGTACTAATCGGTTCGATATGCGTACCGGCCGTCATATCCTCGTCCACCAGCACCTTCACTACCTGTCCGGCGATGTTGTACAGCTTTATCGTTAAGTGCGTATCCTCCGGCAGCGCGTACTTCACCTTAGCGCTCGTTCCCGCAGGGTTCGGATAGCTCTGGTACAACGCGTAACTCGCCGGGATAAACCCGCCGCCGTCGCCCTCTTTCCTCTCGCCGTAACCCAGGCTAAAGGTCCCCAGCGAGTTGGCGTCGGCCGTTACGCGTCTATGTGCCTTGTCTATCGTTCCGCCCAGGTCCGTCCATCCCGAGCCGTTCCACTGATATACCGACAGATAGTCCTCTTTCGTTACGTCAAGGCCGTCGTAAGAAAGGATGACGGTCACAGGCGCCCCCAGGTTCGCCCACTCGGGACCGTAGACGTAGGACGTACCTAGCGTCTTGACCGCTTCTTCGGACGTCTTGACGGCTCCTTCGGACGTTAGAGCCTTCAAAATCGTCGAACCTTTAGTCGTAAGCCCCGCCGCTTCCAACGTCTCCTCGTAGGTCTCGCCCTCGAAGATAGTTACCAGCGTCGGCGCGCTGAACGCTCCCGACGGCGCGCGGAGATATGCGCCTTCGGCCCCTATGGTCCCGCCGCCGGCCGCCAGCGTTCCGGCCGAGAAGTTCCTCGACCCGCTCACGATGTTGCCGGCCATGTCGGCCGCACGGTAGTCCACTTGCCCGGAACCCTTGAAACCGATGTCGAGGGGCAAAGTCCCGGCGAAAGACCTACCGTTATCCGACGGGTCGTCCATGTTAATCCCAACCTTGGTGGAATCGCCGCCGTCGGGCTGGTATGTCGCGAAAACCTCCGGGAATCCGAACAGCTTCTCGTTCGAACCGATTAGTATCTCCACGTAATCCGGGTTCCCTTGGGTCCGAATAGGCGATAATATCGTTACCGGGTCGGTAGTATCGGTCGATGAGTCGAACCAGAAACCGTAATCCAAATCCATCCCGATGTACGACGTATTCGCCAGGCAGAATACGAAAGCAGTATACTGGTCGGGTTCGGGTATTTGAATAATCCCGATATCCTGGGGCGAAAGCATATCCGACCATTCGCCGGCTACACCTTCGAGGTTCTTCCAGCTTCCGCCCTGTAGAACACAAACGTGCCCGGCCCAGTCCTCGGAACCGCCAGGGTTCTGCTCATCGCCGGTGTACTTCAACACGCCGGCGTCCCAGTCGGGCAACTCCTCGAAGTAGAAGTAAGCGTGCCCGAGATGGTCAATAAAGAACGGTGACGCATTGGGTTCCGCTACCGGGTAACCGTTGCTGCCCGGGTAGGTATGGACCACGTGAACCTCGTCGAGCTCAGAGCCATAGAAATAATGCTTACCGTCGTCCCGGCTGCCGGTAAACCAGTTCCACTTTGTGAATATTTCGAAAGCGTCCGGGAAACCGCGGCCCTCGATATACGTCTTGCTCGTGTCGTACGTTTCTACGATGTAACTGATAGCATCCTTCGGGTCCCGGTTAAGGCTGGACTCTCCGGTGAACCACGGGTCACCCGGGCCCGCCGCCGCGCGCCAGATTTCGGGTACGACCTTATTCGGTTTTATGTTCTGGCCGATAGGTCCTCTTTCGGACCAGTCCTCGAGGAACATATTGATGATACAGCATTCGTAACCGCCGAGCCCGTCGTCCTCGATGGTCCTGCGGGTGTTGTTCAGCCAGTTGCCGGCCCGGCCCACGTAATCGGGTTGACCTTCGTAGCAGTAACCCTCGTCCCACATAGACGTGGCTTCCAGGTACCAGCGTTCCTGATCGGTCGGCGCGCTAGCGCTGGATTCCAACGCGTCGTGCATAAACTCAATCGCATGCCCGAACTCGTGAGGCGCGATGGAGGTCGTGTTCCAACCGACGGGTGACCCAGAGAACGGGTCACCGTGTATGCCGTAGTAAAGGTCGTTGTGCATTATGGCGTACCCACTGTAATCGAACCAGCTCGTCAACGGGAACGACCTGTCTATATACGTTGCGCCGCCGGTACCGGAGGCCATGTCGATAAGGTAGATGTCCCACTTATCGTCGCCGCCGTAGTCGTAGTCGTCGCCGGGCCACGGTTCGCCGTCCACGTCGTCGAAATAATCCCGAAGCGGCATATAGTCCTCGAAACCGGGCGCGGGAAGCATATGATAGTTACCTTTGCTGTTGTACCCGTAGTAGCTCCCGCCGGTGTACAGGGCAAAACAAGCTTCGTAGTCCTCGCAGGTCCACTCGACGATGTCGAAGATGCCGTCGTCGTCGGAATCGGAAAGATCCGAAATCGCTTGGGGACCGTCAGTCGTGTAGTGTAATTTGAAGTTATCGGTCTCGTAGGTGTGGATTTCGTAGCCGCCGTAGTTGCTGTCGGTATTGCCTATAGTTCGATAGTTGTAGGCGCTGTATAATCCGCCGTCTTCGTCGGACCGCACGATACCGCAGTGCTCCTTCAACAGTGCTTTCAGTTCGGGACGCAGCGTATTAAACGCTTGGTTCAGCTCCAGGATTATCGGCGTACCCGATACCCAGGGTGCCGAACCCAGTCGCTCGCCCCGGTACTGTGCCGGAACCAGGTACTCAGTACCTTTAAACAACGACAGATACTTGTAAGTTACGGCGTAGTCATAGGGAAGCTCGCCGCGCTCAACGGCTAAATTGATCTTCCCCAGCGTTGTCCTCTCGGGCGCCAAGAAATCGGCATACGCCGAAACCGCTAATAGCGCCGTCAGGGCAACGCCGACCGCAAGGGTAGTAGCGCTTCTTAACATGCTCTGTTCCCCCTTTGAAAGGTTACTTATTTTATATTCTCTTATTCCTATGTCTAACCGTGAGAATGCGAACCGATTTTATTCGGGAAATTATCACACGGCATACCCCCTGTCAAGGTTTTTTTTCGCGCCGTTACAGTACATTAACGGTTTACCCGAGGCGCCCTTCGGCCCTCGCTCGAGCGGCCGCGGCCGTAGCCGCCATTTCGGTGGTAAGTTCATTTACCTCCCTCTCCATCCGTTTAACCACCTCCTCGTCGGAGATGCCGGGGATGTTTATCTTAACATTATATAACGCGCCGTTGAAGGCCGACTCAAGCATAAGAACGCCGCACGCTACGTCGGAGATAGCGCTCTTTGACCCGAATTCGGCCAGGCCCGCCGCCGCGCGGG
>CBDUXC010000172.1:0-5099 GCA_965371065.1 uncultured bacterium | reverse complement strand
TGAGATGTCAACGGATATGATTTCGCCGTTATCGCCGACACGCTCGAGTAGGTACGGGACCATCACACCCGTCCCGCAACCGACGTCGAGAACCGTATCGCCCGGTTCTAATCCCAGTAGCCCTACGATACGCTCGAGTTTTTTCGGGTCATGCTCTACCGCTCCGTCCCAGTCCTCGGCCAGGTCGTCGAAGAACGTGCTCTGTTGAGAGTCGAAGGGCATAGTGATTTACAAAGGCGTTTTTGCCACCAGCGGCCGCGGCGGCCTCGGGCCGTCGTAGTCGGGTAGCGCCTCGAAGGTCAACTTGTATATCTCGGCGCCGCCGTCGAGTACCCGCGTAAACGAAAGTTCCCGGCCGTTGGGCGAAAAGCGCGGGTACAGGTCGTCGCCCGGCCCGTCGGTCAACCGTATCTTGCTCGAGCCGTCGGCGTTCATCGCCCAGATGTCGAAGCCGCCGCCCCGGTCGCTCGCCCAGACCACGTACCGGCCGTCGGGCGACACGGCGGGCGTACGGTCCGCCGCTTCGCTTACGGTCAGTCGGCGCCGTTTACCGCCCGTTATGTCGCAGGAGAATATGTCGGCGTTCCCGTACCTGTCGCTTTCGAAGTACACCCGGTCGCCCCAGACGCGGCCGCTGCTCTCGTCGAAATAGGTCTCGTCCACCGGCCTGGCCCGGCGCCCGTCGGGCGTCGCGAGCCACAGGTCGTTTCCGCCGGGGGCAGGGCGTTCGTATATTATCAACGCGCCGTCGTTGGAGAAAGACGGCGCCGAAGCCCGGTAGAAGTACTTGGTTATCCGGGTAAATTCGCCTTTGGTCCGTTCACAGCGCCAGAGCTCTTCGGTGCCGGTCCGGGTGCTCGCGAAGAAAATCAGGTTGCCGGCCGGCGATGCCGCCGGGTGGACGTCGTCGGCCTCGGCCGTCGAAATCCGCCGGAGCTTTTTTCCCGCGCGAGTAACCTCGTGCAGGTTGTTGTATTTATCGCCGGCGAAGCGGCCCGAGAAGACGACCCGGCCGCCGGACCTCGTCCAGGTGGATATGGGTACGACGGCCGCGGCTAACCCCGAAACGAGCCGCACCGTATAGCGCACCCGATAAGGGACCGGCGGGCCTTCGTCCGCCGGCAGCGATTCCTCGGCCGCGATCTCGTTCCTGTCGGGTACGTCGGCTTCGGCTTTGGCCGCTGTGAGGAACCCCTTATCGTCGAACATCAACAGGACCGGGAGTCCCAGGTCGCCGACCAGTTTATGCTCCGCCAGTGGCCCGCCGGTCAATAGCGGTAGGTCCAGGGCGTACGCGTCCGCGAGCGTCGCGGCGGCGCCCGGGACGCCGCCCAACAATCTCGGTACGACGGTGAGTTTATCGCTCAGGTCGTCCTGCAGGTACTGGAGACGGGTAAGGCGCCGTTCCCGGTCCTCGTCCTCTACCGACATCACGTAAACGAGGGTTTTCTTACCCTCGAGGGCCGGAGCCCACAGGTTGTGGTGTTCGCCGTCCGTACCGATAAGGACGAGCGCGGGCGGCGGTTCGCCGTCCGCCGGCGGGCCGCCGGTCCCCGGGTCGTAAGATACGCTCAGGACTTCCGACGCGTCGAGCGGGTCCGGGACGCCCGTGTGGGAACGCCGTTCGACGATGTCGCCGCGGCTGTCGAAGAACAACGTAAGGGGAACCGCGCCGTCTTCGCCCAGCAGGTCCGGCGGTATTCCGCCCGAAGCCGCGTATATCGGGTACGGCATCCCCTCCCGGAACTTTACAAGGTTCTTGGGGTCTTCGCCGTATATAACGATGCCAACGGATACGGCGCCGCCGAGTTCCTCGTACAGGACCTTCAAGAGCGGCATCTGCTGGGGAACGTCTTCGACGCGGGGGGTTGTGATATAGAGTACCGCCGGCCGTTTGCCGACGATGTCGGCGGGCGTTCCGCCCGGCCCGACGATCTCGATGTCGGTAAGGCCGGGTGCAGCCGACCATACGTTCGCGGTAACCGAAAGGATAATAAGAACAGTCCGAGTCTTTCCGAACATTGGTTAGATTATACTGCCGAAGTACCGCTATTGCAACGTAGTAATCTCGGGTTTTACTAATATCGGATGTGCTGTTTATGTCTATATACGCATATTTTTGTTCGGTTAATTGACGTCTTATCGCAAAAAAACGGCGTTACGCCTTGAAGGGGTCGATTTAATATCCTATATTAAGGTAATATTACGCGCGGAGTACCGGCCGACGTAAACGGAGCGGCGCGAATATGGACACGGTTATATTTATATAAGTCAAAAGGAGGTCAGCTTATGGAAAACGGCTCCTCGCTAGACGCTTTCCGATTATTAACAGGGCTTATTAAAGAACGGAGAACTGTTCGTTCCTTCGTTGGCAAACCGATTGACGAAGAAGCGCTGCATCGTGCGTTAGACGCGGCTAGATGGGCTCCGTCTGCTTGTAATCGGCAGCTTTGGGAATTCGTAATAATAGACGACGAGTTGATTATCCGGAAACTTGAGGCTATTACTCGGCAGGGAAACCCGAACGCTATATACATAGCTATATTTTACGATACGACCAAGGAGCTCAAAGGTTCGCGTTTTGGGGACATACAAAGCGCGGCTTTGGCCGCTCAGAACCTGATGCTCGCCGCTCACGCCCAGGGATACGGTACTAAAATGATGGCCGGACTTAACGATCCCGAAGCTATAGGCAACCTATTAGGTGCCCCCGAAGGTATAGAAATAATATCTTTAATTGCCTTCGGCCACCCGTACGAATATCCTGTTGCGCCTGAAAGACGGTCTCTTGAGCGAATCGTTCACCGGAATTCTTTTAATATCCGAAAACCTCGCTATCCTAATTCCTTGGACGCTCGGATGTGGGAAGAAGAGGAGGTTATAACCGTACAAAGCGGCGTGGTTCGTCATGGCGGAAGCATCGGTTTTTTCAAAAGCGAATTCGAGAAAGAGATGCTGGATAACGTCCTAAAACTCGTTCAATTCGATGAAGACTGGAAAGTGCTATTCTTATTTCCCTACTCTGCGGCATATATCGAGCCTTTAATAAAGCGATTCCGACGTACTGGATTCGAGATTATTTGCCAAAGCGAGAATAATCGGCATTATATACTCGCAGGTTTAAGCGAGACTTTACCTGTACATATCGGTGGTTTCGGGCGGACAGACCTTGAAAGGAATTCCTACGACGCGGTATTAATGCTGGATAGTTGCGTCCATATACCGAGGTTAGCTGAAACAATGGCCGAAACAAACCGTTTGCTTAAACCCGAAGGCGTTCTTTACGTATCAATACCTAGTAGTAAGTCTCCCCTCCTACTAAAACTCTGGCTAAAGCGTTCAAGTGTAATTCTAACCCGAACCCCGTACTGGAAAACGGGCCCAATATACCCAAGGAGAACGGCAGAAATCGAACGTCTATTAAATAATGCTAATTTCCGTATCGATAAGAGGCACTATATATCTTTTACGAGAGCCGTTCCTCGAACTTCGTTAGAGTGTTTGAAGTTACGGGCGGTTAATTTACTACGGACCATCAACCCGGATTTCAACGATATAATATTCTTCAAAGCTGGTAACGGTTCTAATTTCGGTAATAATAATATCTAGAGCGCCGCCATTAGGGTTAAATATAATACGAAATCAGTAATACGTTAACGCTCGCGTTAAAACTACGACCTCTCTTATACGAACCCAACGCCGATAAGCGTTATAACAAACCGGCGAATAGAATAAGGTATACGGCCACCGCCGGCTCGGCGCCGAACGCCATATCGTCGGCCGAACCCGCGTAGGAACCGTCTATGTATATGTCGCCGTCTTCTTCGATACGGCCCCTATAACTCCCGTTAATATATACGTCGCCGTCGTTTTCGATTCGCCCGTAGTACGACCCGTTTACATAGATGTCCCCGTCGTCTTCAATGCGCCCGGCGTAAGAACCGTTCACGTACACATCGCCGTCGTCCTCGATACGTCCCGAATAGGAACCTTCGACGTACACGTCGCCGTCGCTCTCGATTCGTCCGTCGAAACCGTCGAGCGCAATATCGATGTAGTCGGGCGATAACGCCAACGCCGTCGGGAAACCGGCGAAGAATATCAGGTATCCGGCTACGGGCCGCATACCGCCGAGCGGCATCCCGCGGGCGTTCCCTTCGTACGAACCATCGACGTATATATCGCCGTCGTCTTCAACTCGGCCGACGTACGAACCGTTTATATATAAATCGCCGTCGTCTTCAATTCGGCCGTAGTACGAGCCTTTGACGTAGATATCGCCGTCTTCCTCCACCCGACCGGTATAAAGGCCGTCAACGTAAACGTCGCCGTCATCTTCGATACGACCCGAATAGGAACCCTCGACGTACACGTCGCCGTCGTCCTCGATGCGCCCGGACGAACCATCCAGGTTTACTTCGATGTCGCCGTACGCGGACGTTACTGCGCAGACGAAAAAGATTATCGAAATCGCTTTCATCGTTACTTCCGTAGGAACGTTTATCCGGTATTTCGACACCTCAAGCGTTCCGGCGGTTTACGCATTATCAAATAACCGCATCACGGCGTTACCGCGTTAAAACCTCGCCAAGGTTAAAGCCCGATGACATCCCGCCGAATAACTCCCGCCAGAAGTTGTACCGGTATCCGACGTACTCGACAGGCGCGTCGTCCGAAAGGCCGGCCGCGGTCCTGGCGTACGCTACCGCGTCGTCCAGCGTACCGATCTCGTCTATCAGACCCAGTTCGTCGGCCATGGCGCCCGTGTAAATCCGCCCGCCGGCCAGCGGTTCGAGCTCGCGTTTCTCGATCCCGCGGCCCAGGCACACGTCGTCGAGGAATATATTATAGCTCCGTTCTATGGCTTCTTCGACCCACTTTTCTTCTTCTTCGGTCCAGTGCCTGTGGTACGACAGCGCGTCGGTATGCTCGTGGGACTTGACCGGGTACCGCTCGATCCCGTACTTCTCGTAGAACTCCTCGAACACGGGCTTCAAAGCGACGACGCCTATGGACCCGGTTATCGTCGATTCGCCGGCGAATATCCGGTCGGCACCGGCGGCCATGTGGTACCCCGCCGACGCGGCCACGTCGCCCAT
>CBDUXC010000171.1:0-5112 GCA_965371065.1 uncultured bacterium | reverse complement strand
CGAAGCGGCCGGTTAACCCGGGAGGGTCGTTACTTTCGGTATCGAGCCGGGGCGCGCCGACGACAACTCCGGTTATATCGAAGCCGGCGAACCGGTAGACGACAGCGACCCGCCGGTTTACGCCGTACGGTCTTTCACCGAGAAACCCGACGCGCAAACGGCGAAGTTGTACGTCGCCGCCGGCAACTTCTACTGGAACAGCGGTATGTTCTTCTGGCGGGCCGATACGTTCGTGGACGCCTGGGACGCCCTTCGGCCGGAGGAAAAAGAAGCTGTCGACGGAATTGAGACCGACGTACGGAAGGGAGTGCCGCCGACCGCTTATGATAAGCTCGACGCTACTTCGGTCGATTACGCGATAATGGAACGGTACGAGCCGATAGTTATGGTGAAGGGCGCGTTCCAGTGGGATGACGTAGGGACTTTCGAGTCGTTGGAAAGGATAAGGGTCTGCGATTCGGATAAGAACGTGATCGACGGGGAAGTTTATACGGTGGGCTCGTCGAACAATATAATTCTGGCCCGCGGCGGGCGCCCGGTAGTCGTCGTCGGAAGCGAGGGGCTCGTCGTCGTCGACACCGGCGACGTAGTACTCGTCTATCCGAAAGGCGAAGGTGCCCGCGTACGGGACGCGGTCGAGTTAATAGAGAAAGAGTGCCCGGACCTGTCGTAGGCCGGTTACTTAAAAAAAGACTTGAAAAATCCCGTTATTATAATATAATCCCCTGAAAGGGTTTATAAACCGACTACCAAGGAGGAGAATTTATGAAACGTTTATTGGTTATTGCGATTATGCTCGGTTTAGCGGCCAACGCGTACGGATACAGTACGTGGCCGACAGCGTTCACGTACGACGGGCTGATTACGAAAGACCGCGGCGGTCTGCCGCTGACGCCCGGTTCCTTACACCTGAACGGCGGTTTCTTCTACTCCGACTTACTTGACAAGCGTTTCGACGAGAACGGCGATTCCATCGACGAAAACTTCTCCGCGATAGGTATCCCGATAGACCTCGGTTACGCTATTGACGAGAAGTGGGAAGTCGCTCTAACGTTCCAGCTTCTACGGATAAGCGCCGCGGGCAACAGCGAGCTTGGTATCCCCGACATGAGCGAGTTTGGTATCGGCGACATGTGGTTCAAGGCCCGCGCGCTGTGGGAAACAGGTACGGACTTCTACTTCGGGCCGCGGATAGCCATTAAGATCCCCGTGGGCGACGATGGAAAGGGCCTCGGCGACGGCCAGCTCGATATCGACATCGGCGCCGTGGGCGCCAAGTACGGCCAGAGCCACTTCAGGTTCAACGGCCAGCTCGGGTTCCGATACCGCCTCGAGAACGGCGATATGAACACGAAACCGGGTATATTGATATACTCGTTCATGGAACCGGGTCTCGGCGTCGGGCGCGCGAACAAGTTCAGCTTCTACTTCCCCCTCGCGTTCGAGTACCACGCGGCATCCAAGTTGAACGGCGTAAGTGTAAATAACGGCGGATACGCCCTCGCGTTCGGGATCAAGCCTTCGTACGCTTTAGACCAGAACAATACGCTCAACCTGACGTTCCTGTACCCGATATTCGGTAAAAGCGCCAACAAGGATCTCTACATCGGCTTCATGTACGACTCGTTCATCCCGATATAGTAAAACTAAAACCGTCGTAAAGCAGAACGGGGCCTTCACGGCCCCGTTTTTTTAATATAGCGTTAAGGTTTATTCGCCGATGTACGAGCTTATCCGCGTGGGCTTGTAAACCAACCCTTCCAGGCCGAAGTGATACTCGATCTGGGGCGCCAGGTCCATCGTGACCTGGGCGAACTCGTTGTTCAGCCTTCGTACGTCCGCCGTCAGGCTCTCGGCCGATTTGAAGCTCGGCCCGAGCGCCGCTTTAAGCGCGTTGTAGCGCTGTTCGTACATACGCTTTTCGTAGTCGTTCTTCGCAGAGTCGGCCCGGCGCCGATACTCCTCCATCATTTTTATCTTGTCCGCTACCGGCGACACTTGCTTCAAGTATTTCCGTTCCGCGTCCAGGCAGTTTATCCCGGAGTCCAACGCCGTTCTGATGTTCGAGTCCAGTACGGCCATCTCCGACGAAGTCGGTTCGCCCAACAGTTCCATATCCTTCCGAGCTTCCTTCAGGTCGTACAACGCGTCCTCGACACCGTCGTGGTACTCGGCGAAGGTTACCTTCTCGCTGGACTCGAGTTCGTTAAGGGTGTTCACGGTTCGGAGGTAACGGCGGACGATAATTTCGGCTTTGTCGGTATAGCCGGTTTTCAACCCTCCGATATTGAAAACGTAGAACCCGGTTACGCACATTATCGCCAGGACGACGAAGATAATCGAGACGTACAACACGAGCATCGCCGTCCCGGCCTTGCGCATATAGGATTTCGCTTTTTCGTCGGCCACGTTACGATTTTAACAGGACGCGGGTTGAATTGTCAAACGGTTTCGTTTAGGAGTTCGATTATAGGGAATCGATCGCCGCTTTCAGTTTTACGCGTACTTGTTCGCCGACTTCGGCCAGCTTCGGGTTGTCCACCGCTTGCATCGACGCCAACGGGTCTATGGCCGCAACTTCGACTTCGCCCGGCGCGAGTTCTTGTACGATCACGTTGCACGGGAGCATCGTCCCGATCTTATCCTCGGCAAGTAGAGCTTGGTAAGCGAACGACGGGTTGCACGCGCCCAGGATCATATAATTGCGGAAATCGACGTTAAGTTTCTTCTTCAGCGTCTCTTTTACGTCTATCTCTGTAATAATCCCGAAACCTTCTTTTTTAAGCTCGTCGGTTACCTTCGGAATAGTTTCGTCGAAAACGGCATTAATAGTCTTGCTGAAATAATAACTCATTTCGCTCCTTTGCTCATTGGGGCCGCGTTAAAAACTCGCGAGGTATTCGATGACGACGTCGCGTTCCGTCTTGCCCAACCAGGCGCCTCTGGCGGTCATACGATCGATGACGACTTCCCAACCGGCGAGGCTCAGGTCGGCTTTATAAACCCTGTCCACGTCGTGGCAGAACGTGCACTGCTCGTTTACCAATTCCTCGGCGTACAACGTAACGACTTCCGTTTCGCCGGCCGTTTCGTCCCACGTTTCCGTAGGTTCAGCGATGGGTTCCGGTTCGGCGGCGGTTTCCGCCGGCTCGGAAACCGGTTCGGGGTTGCTCATCTCGGGCGTAGTCGCTTCGGTTTCTTCGGCGCCGCTATAACCCATAAACGCCGTACCGATAGCCAGGGTAGCTACCGTTAATAATATTAACGCCTTGGCCATTTTATATCACTCCCGTTCTTAAATACCTTTTTAAGGATATACCTGAACGTCGGGGTTATATTATGAGAAGAAGAAAACTACCGCAAACGAAATCGAGTTAATCGGCGCCCCGTAGGCGTTCGAAGAAAGCGGTTAAAAGGGCGCCGCACTCGTCCTCTATTACGCCGCCCATAACTTCGGGTCGGTGGTTGAAGCCCGGTTCGGTCGGGATGTTAACGACGGAGCCGCAAGCGCCGGCTTTCGGGTCGTATGCGCCGAAGACGACCCGGTCCACGCGGGAGAGTACCGCTGCGTACGCGCACATCGGGCACGGCTCGAGGGTAACGTATAACGTACACCCGGTAAGCTTCCCGCCGGCGACCTTCTTCGCCGCGTCCGCCAGCGCGAGCATCTCGGCGTGGGCCGTCGCCGTGCCCCGTTCAATAATCCGGTTGCGTCCTTCGCCGACGACTTCGCTGTCGCGGACGACGACGGCGCCGACCGGTACTTCGCCCGCCGCCGCGGCTTCGGCCGCCAGGGCGAGGGCCTTTTCCATAAACGTTCTGTGAGTCGGCGCCATACCTTAATGCGTTGACCGCTTTTATATTATATGATAACGTCCCACCGTAATGGTAGCAAAAACGTGGGTCGTAGGGTTGATTTGTTTGGGTAACGCGGTTTCCGCGGCTGCGTTGGAAGACCTCTCCGCTCCGCTTCCGCCGCCGGACGAGATGTTGTACGCGGGCGAGGACAAAGTCGCGGGTTTCGGATATACGAGTACACCCCTTAAAGAAACGCCGGCCCGGGTGGAGATTCTCGATGGCGAAGAGCTGCGCGCGTACGGATACAGGGACCTGGGCGAAGCCCTCGAGACGCTGGCCGGTCTGTACGTTATGGAAGTCCCCGGGCGTGAAGGGCCCGGGGCGACCGTTGCGATGCGGGGCGCCGACCCGGGCGAGGTGCTGCTGCTCATAGACGGCGTTCCGATCGGGAATCTGGTCTACGGTTGGTACGACCTGCTCGTCGTTCCTCTGGAGACCGTGGACCGGGTCGAAGTGATATACGGCCCGGACGCGGCCCGCTACGGCGACGGCGCCCTGGCCGGAGTAATACACGTCTATACGATGAAAGGACCCCGGGAGTCGGCTCGGAGCCAGCTCTCGGCCTCCGACGGCTCTTTTGATACCGAGCGCTACCGTTTTAACTTCGGTATGACGACCCGGGGGATAGACCTCTTCTTCGGCGGGAGTCGGCTCTTCGGACACGAACCCAACACCCGGGAAAGTATTTCCCTTTATAACATAGACGCGCGCGTCGCTCGCCGTTGGGGTTTCGGCGACATTGACCTGAGCTACGGTACTTACCGACGACGTACCCCCGTTTTGGAACGGTATAAATGGGACGTCTCAAGCGCGCCGGGCGAACAACAGGACAACGGTGATAGGTTCCGGGGGCGATTAAACTTTGGTCTGGGGCCGGGTTCCGTCGGGTTGTCCGGCTATTACCGGCGCGAGTTCCTGCGGTATGACGACGCATATGTTGGTTTAGTGTACGCTGAACGTGCCCGGGAAGCGAACGGAACGCTGACTTATACGTTACCTCACGGCGCCGGCGCCGCGGCGACCTGGCGCGCCGGCGGGACTTACCGCCAGAATATGCACTCTCGGGCCAACGGCACGGTCTTGTCGGCGGCTTTCGTCGAAAATTACCGCGCGCCGTTCCCGCTGCGGGTCCGCTTGGGCGCCGCGTACGACTACTATAGGGGTATCGGCGGCGCTTTCACTCCCGATGCCCGTTGCTCGTTTTCCCGTACGGATGGTTGACCGTTTACGGCGGTTACTCGGCCGGCGTACGCT
>CBDUXC010000170.1:0-5118 GCA_965371065.1 uncultured bacterium | reverse complement strand
TTCTTCGAGAAGGCCGCCGGGATTTCCTCTCAAGTCGAGTATTAATTTACTCATTCCCTGGGCGCGGAGTTCGACGATTGCGTCTTTCAACTCACCGGCGCTGTCGGTTTCCTCGTTGCGGGAAAAATTCGTAAGCCGCACGTACCCGACGTCGTCGGATACCAAGAAGTAATACGGGACCGACTCGACGCTTATGTTCCCCCGAGTTATCGTGAACTCGATGGGTTCCGGAACGCCGTTGCGGAATATCTTGATAGTTACGTCGGTACCGACGTCGCCGCGGAGCTTGGTAAGCGCTTCCCGGGTCGTTATGTTTTCAGTCGACTCGCCGTCTACCTCTATAATTTTATCACGGCTCTCTAAACCGACCCTTTCGGCCGGAGTACCCTCCAAAACCGACATAACAGTCAGCGTATTATCCTCGGGAGTTACCGAGATAGTTATCCCGAGCCCGCCGAAAGCACCCTCGGTATCCTCGAGTAGTAACCTGAAGTCTTCGGAATCGAAGAACATCGTGTGGTCGTCCAGCTCGTTCAACATACCGCGGACGGCGCCGTGTATCAACGTCGTCGGGTCCACGTCGGTAACGTAATTTATACGGATACGCTGAACTATCGTCTCGAATAGCTTTATCTCGCGGTAAAAGTCACTGGCCTTCTCATCCACGTCGGCGCTGCTGAACAGCACCGGCGAAAAGACCAACGCGGCCGCGAATAACGCGATATGAACCGTGCCCAGCGTCCGTTTAATAAATTTCTCCATATCGATCTCCCTTTTATCCATCGTCAAGAACAGCTCCGGTTTTACGATATATGCTGTCCTTTAGACATAGCGTCGCCGCTTAAAGTTTATTCGTATATAATCCGCCCGATTCGCTACGCTCTTTCGTTCACCCGGCGGGTTTTAAGGCTACGGCGTCTAAATCTATCTCGCCGCGGGCGACACCGGCGACAACCTCCGGATAAATTCTATGCTCGACCTCAAGGACCCGGGCCGCCAGCGTCTCGGGCGTGTCGCCGGGCAGCACGGGTACCTCTCTTTGAGCAACCACCCGTCCGTGGTCGTACAGTTCGTCTACCATATGAACCGTAGCTCCCGATACCTTATCACCCGCCGCGAGTACGGCCTCGTGAACTTTGATACCGTACATCCCTTTACCGCCATAGCGCGGCAGTAACGCCGGGTGAATGTTCAGTATGCGGTTGCGGAAAGCTTTTATAAAGTGCGACCCTCGTTTCTTCATATAACCCGCCAGGCACACGAGTTCGACGTCCCTTTCACGCAAAGCTTCCGCTATCGCCCGGTCCAGTTCCTCGTCGTCGGGGCAATGATAACTCGATAGGTGGACCGCGTCGATACCGTGGCGCTCCGCCCTTTCCAGTGCTTTCGCGCCGGAGTTATTGCTGATGACCACAACGATGCGCCCGGTTATTTCACCGGCTTCGCAAGCGTCAATTATCGCCTGAAGGTTGCTCCCGCCGCCGGACGCGAGAACGCCGATATTTAAGGTTTTAACGTCCTCAGAGCTCATTCGAAGGTCAACCACTTCTCCGGGTTTATCGCCTGCCCGTCGCGGCGTATCTCGAAGTGAAGAATTGCTTCTTCGCAGTACCCCGTATCTCCCACGGTGCCGACAACCTGCATCTCCGAGACGTGCTCGCCGACGGCCACGAGTATATCTTGACAATGAGCGTACACCGACGTATATCCGTGTCCGTGGTCCACGATAATCGTCTTGCCGTAGCCCCGAAACCAGTCGGCGAAAATTATTTCGCCGTCCATTATGCTCTTCACGTCGCGGCCCAGGGGCGCCCGGATGTCGATACCGTCGTTTATAGTAACCGTATCGTACCGGCTGTCGTGCACCCGGCCGAATTTGCGGATTACGGCTCCTTTGGTCGGACCGTTTACTTTACCGTGCTCCTTCAGCGGGTCGCGGGTATGATGAACCGGCCCGGACTCGACGCCGGTTAGTTTTTTTATTTTCGTTTCGAGAGCCGCCTTCTCCTGAACCATCTCTTTTAAGCGGGCTTCCAGAGCACCTTTCTTCTTCTTGATGTCCGAAATTACTCCGCGTTTCTGGCCGCGGCGCCGCTCGAGTACGTCCTTTTCGGACACCGTCATCTCTCTCAATTCTTCCAGGCTCTCGAGTTCTATCGACAGCTCGCCCTTAGATTTTTGTATCTCGGCTTTTTTTCGCTCGATCGCCCGGCCCAGTCGCCGGTCTTCCTCGGCGATACGCGCGAGGTATATCAACCGGCGGTTCAAGTCCGCCGCGTCTTCAGCCGACACGAGGATTTGTACTATCGGGTAGCGGCCGTGTTTGTATATCAAGCGCAAGTGCCGCGCCAGGTCCGCCTGGCGGGCCGCTAGTTCGGTTTCGGCACGGTCGAGGTCCCGTTCGATAACCGCCATCCGCGCTTTCGCTTCGACTATCTCGGTCAAGATTTCGGCGAGCGTTTTCTCTATCTCGTCGATATGTTTGTCTATCTCGTCCACCTGGGCGAACGCCAGCCGCATTTCGCCCGACGCCTGTTCGATTTCCTTCCGATGTTCGGCGATGCGCTGTTTGAGCTTCTCCAGCTTCGCTTTTTCCGCGCCGCCCTGCCCCGACGCCGTGTCCGAAGACGCGAAGTACAATACGGCGACGACAACCGCCGCGACGGTCAAAAACCTGGTCGTATTTACCGATTTCTTAAGCGTATACACAGTAGTATGTTACGTAACTCTACCACCAGATTGAAAAATAACGGCATTCGTTACACAAGGGCACGTCGTCGAACTTCTTCGCCAGGTGTTTTTCACGATACGACCGTAAAGGTTCGGCGCACCATATTTCAGCGATAGACGAGTCCGCAGCGTTACCCAATTGTACCTTAGCGTCAAAGTCCTTACAACAAATCGGAACGGTTCCGTCCCAATAAACGTTAATTTGGCACCATAAGTGGATACAGGGTTCCCGGTACGCCGTCGGCCGGTCTACGTGGGGTGTCTTCGCTTCCGGCGGGAGGTCGATCTGTCCTGCCCACGACTCGGGCCTTCGGAAAACGATTCTGTCCGTCAAAGGACCGAAAGTCTTCCTTACCAGTTCTTTCTCGTCCTCCGTCTCCGGTAAAACCAACGTATCCAACCTGATAAACGGCCGACCGTTCCGGCGTAGCGAAGCTAGATACTCTACGTTCTCGTAAACTTCATCAAAGTCGAGACCGCGGCGGACCCGGTTAAAGCTGTCGGCCGTTGCGCCGTCAATAGAAAGGTCCACGCCGTCAAGCCCGGCATCGACCAACGCGCGAGCTCTTTCGGGGACGAGCAGTGACGCGTTCGTGAAGAAAGATACATGCCCGACGCCGGCCCGCTTCGCATATTCGACTTTTTCCTCAAGGTCCTTATCGATTAAAGGTTCGCCGAATCCGGAAAGGAACATATCGGCCCGGCCGGCCGCTTCGTCCGCAAGCTCCCGGAAGAGCTTCATAGACATAACGCCGAGCTTGCGTTCCATACGCCCCCTGGTACAGTAAAGGCAGTCGGCGTTACATAGCCCCGATGTTTCCACCGAAACGAGCGGCGGGAACTCCTCGAACCCCCTTGCCCGACGCTGTATCCTACGCCTGTAAAGCGCATCGTACAGCGGGTTGCGAACTACCCACGGCCGCGACAATAACCAGTAAGCGAACTCGCGAGGTTTCTCGGAACCCCTTATCGCCCAATGGACTTTCTCATAAAGGCTCATCTATTAACGACGGGCGTCTCTGGCGGCTAACGCCTTCTCGATGAGCGCAGCCGCGTTAACTTCGAAGCTCTTCTTTTTGGCCGGTACGAAACGCTCGGCGACGAAAACGACATCGGCGCCGGTTTCGGCGCACTTCTTTAACCAATCCCCGAAATTCGAAATCCCCAGCTCCAATAACACTTTATCGGTCCCGAACGATACCTTTTTACCGCTAACCGCTTCGCTTCCAAGAGATTTGACTACGTTCGCCCCCGATTTGCCCCCGATTAAACCGGCCCGTTCGCCCGCCTCCTCGGCCGTACCGTCGGTAATGAAGCAAACGACGGAACCTTTGACGTTTCCCAGTACGTACGGGACGATACGTCCGGTTTCGACAGGAACGTCGGGATTTATCAATCGTATCGCAGACGTCAGTTTCTTTAAACTCGTTCTTCTCCTATTATCGTGCTTCGGCGCCGTTACGATAACCATATCGGCTGACGAAAGGGAATAAGCGTCGGCATATTCGTATAGTTCGTCCGTACGCGTCGCGCGGGTGACGACCGCCACCCAACCGTCCGGTTCAATCGGCGAAATCGAACTGCCGGACCCCTCTACGAACACCAGTTCGGCCCCTACGTCCGCCAAAAGCAACACTCCGTCGGCGACCACCGACGAAACCGGGACGCCCGACAATCCGGTCCCCGCGAAACTGCAACCGCACGTCGGGACGCCGGCGGCGGTCGCCACCGTATAATGGTCCCCGCCGACGGTCCGGCCGGCGACGTAAGCCGATAGAATACCGTCCGCCGACAGCGGGACGTTGGAAACCACTTCCGGGTAGGGCGGCAAATCCAACTGCATGCTCGCATGACCGGGCTTGCAGATTCCCGAAGCCGCTTCTATCAAAGATAACGCGACCGCCGTCTTCCCGACTTCGCCGGTTCCTACGATACTTAAAGTTGCCGTATCGGTAGGTCTCCTTACCGGCGGCGGCGATATTACGTAGTCGGCGCCCCTTATCTCAATACCCAAACGCGCGGCGATTATCGCTCTTTCTAGCTTGCGTGCCAGGTCCGCCTCGGTAACATCGACGAATATTTGAGGCCGATATTCGGCCGCGACCTTATCCAGCATACTCCTGACGTCCGCCCCGAAAACGACGGGTACGTCCAGGGTGAAATCGTCCGATACGGCGCCGACGACAGCGGCCGCGACGATACTGTAACCCCTATCAACGATAAGGAAATCTATGGCCCGCCGAACCGCCGCCGCGCCGAAGTTGCCGTCGGCCAATACTACAGCCCTCATAACTACACCCGTTTTGACTTACGCTCGTAAACGGTTTTACCGTTTATTATCGTTTTGTAAACCTGGGAATCGGACGCCAAGGGATGACCGGTCCACAG
>CBDUXC010000169.1:0-5124 GCA_965371065.1 uncultured bacterium | reverse complement strand
AACTACTTCAAGGTGGCCGCACCTGAAGGTACGGCCCTACTGTATTACCATCTTCTTGGCTGATGTGAAGCTCCCCGCGTCCAATCTATACACGTAAACACCCGGCGCCAGACCCGAGACCGTCCGCTCGTGCGTACCGATAGTCAGCGTCTCTTCCACAACGGTTGTTACTTTCCGCCCGCTGACGTCGTAGACGGTAAGCGTAACCTTCGCGTTCTCTGGCAGGTCGAAGGCTATTGTCGTGGTCCCGCGCGCCGGGTTGGGCCGCGACTGGTAGAGGGCGTAGGTAGTGGGTATGGCGCCGTTCCAGGTGCACTCGACCGGCCCGAACGTCTCCGTCGCGCCGCCCACGTCTATCGCCTCGAGCCAGTAGTTGTAGGTCGTGTCTTCTTCGACCGCCGCGTCGAGATAGCTGTACGGCGACTCGCCGGTAATCAACCCGGCGTGGAGCTTATTCCGGGATGTTATCGCTTTACCTTCGCCAGCAGCGCCGGTCGAGCGGTACAGGTTGAAGCCCGCTACCTCGTCGGCGCACTCCCAGGAGACTTCAACGCCGCCGGCCGCGCTATCGGTTGAGAACGACGTTACAGCTATATCAGTGTAACCCCAGTCAATGGTTACGTCTTCCAATACAGGCGTCGTACGGGTGTCCGCGGCTTCCAATATCGTTTTATACTGGAAGTACCTCAGACCGTCCTCGAGGAAACCGTCGAAACTAAAGGGATGAGTCGTAATATCGCCGGACCAATTCCCCATTATACCCCAGGAGTTGGATGTCCTGACCTGGAACTTGACGGTCGTTCCTTCGGGCGTGTTGTCGGTCCAATCTAGCTGGCCCCAATCTGTCTGACCGCCGGTATCCAGAACAGACGAAACGAGTTCGCCGGACTCCTGGTACCCTGATACGTCCCACCAACGTAAAGCGCCGGAACCTGTTCCGCCGCGAAGTGAGCCCACGACCTCCGGCTGGTCGTCGCCGTCAATATCGGCGACTTCTACGTACAACCCGCCGGGTGTGTCGTCGTTTATCGTACGAGGGGCCCAGGTCGTTCCCAGGCCGTCGACGTTTTCGTAGAGTACTATGTTGTTTTCCGAATACATACGCGCGCTTAAAACGTCGACGTCACCGTCGTCGTCCATATCGGCGGCGCAGACCGAAGTTACTACGGCATCGTCCGAGATAATCTCTTTTTTCCAGGTCGTCCCGCTTCCGTCGCTGTTCGCCCACCAGGCGATTTCGGAACCGGTTATAGCGCCGGCGAGTATATCAACGTTTTCGTCGCCGTCGATATCGCCGGCGAAAACCGTTCTCGCGTCGGTAAACGACGCGTCGACCGAGATCTTCGTCCAAACCGGCGGCGAACTTCCGTCGTTTTGCCACCAGGCCACCTCGTTGCCGAAAAGCGCGGCCGCCACGACGTCGAGATCGTTATCGGCGTCGATATCTGCGACGTAAACCGATAATGAATTCTCAAACGCGTCGTCGATTGTGTGTTGGGTCCACGCAAGCCCGGTCCCGTCGGTATTTTCCCAGTATGCGACCGTGTTATTAGTTGACATCGCGCCGACTACGTCGACGTCGTCGTCGCCGTCTATGTCGGCCGCGCGAAGGTAGTACGCGCCACCGAAACGCGATTGCCTGTTCCAGGACGTCCCTGATCCGTCGGCGTTTTCGTACCAATACCCGGACGTGGAGAAGGCGCCGTACGTATACAAAATGTCTAAGTCGCCGTCGCCGTCAATATCGCCCGTATTAACGCAATGAGCGAGATAGGATTCCGTAACTATGTGTTCAACCCACGAAGAGCCGGAACCGTCGGCGTTCTCCCACCACGTAACAGTCGTATCGGTCGCCGCGACAACGTCCATGTCGCCGTCGTCGTCTATGTCGCCGACGCAAATCGATTCGGCGTAACCGATCTCGTCGGCGATTTCGTTTTCGGTCAACGCGCGATTAAGCAGGAGTTGCCCGGGGGTTTCCGACCAATTGATATCCGTAGCGACGTTGAAGGTATTGCCCCAGTCGGTTACGGGGCCGGGAACTCCGTCGCCGCCGGACCAATCGGTCTGGGCGGCGCCGTCGCCTTCGTGGCCGTACGCGGCCGTCAACGGAAGGACAAGCACCGTGAATAGTGTCGTAACCGTCCTAAGCATCATCCTCATCCTCTCACGTTATTTTAAGGGACTTTTCTCCCGATAATTATAAAGCGATAAGTTATTATAGCATATCATAACGGGATTACAAAAAAAATTCCGGACGTACCTGAATCGCCGGTAACGAAAAGGCGCGGATAAACCGCGCCGCTTCTGCTTTCTTGTGGACGAGATTACTAATCTCGTCCACATTCCAAGACGGGCCGAGCTAAAGCCCGGCCCCTGCACGATTTTTGCCGGGTAGCGGGGACTTTCCTGTCGCCGTCGGCTGTTGGAAAACCGCGGCTACCCGCTGTCTTTTTGTGGACGAGGCTAGTAGCCTCGTCTACATCAATCAACCACCACCATCTTCCGGGCGGCGCTGAACGAACCCGCGTCCAATCTATACACGTACACGCCCGGCGCAAGCTCCGATATCGTACGCTCGTGGGTGCCGATAGTCAGCGTCTCGTCCACGAGCGTCGTCACCTTCCGCCCGCTGATGTCGTAAACCGTCAACGTGACCTTAGCGTCCTCCGGCAGGTCGAAAGCGATGACCGCGCTCCCGCTCGCCGGGTTCGGGCGGGACTGGTAGAGGGCGTAGGTAGTGGGTAGGGCGCCGTTCCAGGTACAATCAATCGGTCCGAACATCTCCGCGGCGCCGCCCACGTCGACCGCTTCGAGCCAGTAGCCGTAGGTTACGCCTTCTGAAACCGCCGCGTCGAGATATTCGTACGGCGACTCGCCGGTTATCAGCCCGGCGTTGAGCTTATCCCGGGAAGCTACCGCTTTAGCTGAACCGGACCCGATAGAACGGTACAGGTTGAACCCCGATACGTTGTCGGCGCACTCCCAGGAGACTTCAACGCCGCCGGGCGCGCTCTCGGCCGAGAAGGACGTCACAGCGATATCAGTGTAACCCCAATCGATTGTAGCGTCTTCCAACATAGGCGTCGCACTGGTGTCCGCGGCTTCCAATATCGTTTTATACTGGAAGTACCTCAGACCGTCCTCGAGAAAACCGTCGAGACCAAAAGGATGAGTCGTAATATCGCCGGACCAATTACCCATTATACCCCAGGAGTTGGATGCCCTGACCTGGAACTTTACCGTAGTTCCGTCAGGCGTATCGGCGGTCCAGTCGATCTGGCCCCACTTGGGCGACCCTTCGGTATCGTATATAGAGGAGACCAACTCGCCGCTGGACGCAAACTCTGTAACCTCCCACCAGGTGATTCCGCGGTCGCTTCCAGCCGCGCCTAGTACATCTATATCGCCGTCTCCGTCGACGTCTGCCGCGTAAACCGAATTAGCGTAATTAAAATTATCGTCAACTACATGTTGGGTCCAGGAGGTGCCGGAACCGTCCAGGTTCTCCCACCACGAAATATCGTCGTTCGGACTAGCCGCGCTAAGTATGTCTAAATCATCGTCGCGGTCCACGTCGGCCGCATATACCGAAAAGACGCTGGTGAATAACTCGTCAATCACGTGTTGGGTCCAAGTGGTACCGGACCCGTCGAGGTTCTCCCACCAGGCGATGTCGTCGTCATACGAGCCCCCGCCGAGTACATCTATGTCCCCGTCGCCGTCCATGTCGGCCGCGTGAACCGAAATGGCGCCGCTGAAGTCGTCGTCAATCGTATGTTCGTCCCACGTAGTTCCCGAACCGTCCAGGTTCTCCCACCAGGCGATATCATCGTCGATAACAGCCGCGCCCAGAACGTCTGTATCGCCGTCGCCGTCCACGTCGGCCGCGTAGACCGACCAGGCTCGGTCGAAGTCCGCGTCAACCGTATGCTCGGTCCACGACGTCCCCGATCCGTCGTCGTTCTCCCACCACGTTACTTCGTTAACACCGAAAGCCGCGCTCAGAACGTCCATATCGCCGTCGCCGTCTACGTCGTCCGCGTGGACCGAAATGGCGCCGCTGAAGTCGTCGTCAATCATATGTTCGTACCAAGACGTACCGGACCCGTCGAGGTTCTCCCACCAGGTGATGAAGCTCGAATTGTAAGTGCTCGATGCACCGAGTACGTCTAAGTCGCCGTCGCCGTCCACGTCGGCCGCGTAAACCGACTGCGCCCCTTCAAATTCGTCGTCCACCACGTGTTCCGCCGTCACTTGGGTAAGTTTGAGCTCACCGGGTACATCGTACCAATTTATATACATCGCATTATCGAAGGTATTACCCCAATCGGTTACCGGCCCCGGTAAGCCCGGGCCGCCGGACCAGTCGGTCTGAGTTGCCTCGTTGCCGGGCGTAGCGCCTGTGGACATAATAACGCAAAGGGTAAATATTAGCCCGATTAATAAATTCGTCCTGTCCATAACCGTCCTTATTAGAATCTCCCGATAGCTTTTCCGACATTATAACCTATATAATATCCCTTTTCAAATAAAAAAGGCCGCCGTGAACGGCGGCCCTATCTTTTCGGCCTTATCCCCCAACAAAACCCCGTCTATTCAACAACAACCATCTTCCGCGCCGCGCTGAAGCTCCCCGCGTCGAGCTTATATACGTATACTCCCGGCGCCAAACCCGATGCGGTCCGCTCGTGAGTGCCGACCGCCAACGTCTCTTCCACAACGGTTGTTACCTTGCGGCCGCTGACGTCACAGACGGTTTTATATAACGTTATGTTACACAGGACGCTTAAATTCCTTGCCCGGCGCGGCCCGGCGTGTTATAAAGTATATTAGGTAAAAAACGACCCTTCTTTATTGACCGATAGGTTTAAAATTAACGTTATTGATAAAAATCGAGGTTATCCCATTATGCGTAATTTATTGACAATGTTGTTTTTAGTACCGGTAGCGGCGGCGGCCGCCGACCTGATAGTGATGATACCCGCGGACGTACGTACGGCCGCCGATGCAAACCGGCTGGCCGAATTAGATATACTGGCCGTAGGCGTGGACTACGTTATCGTGAAGGCCGACGAATCAACGTTAACGGAAGCGCCCGAATACGAGTTATTAGGTACGTAC
>CBDUXC010000168.1:0-5139 GCA_965371065.1 uncultured bacterium | reverse complement strand
CGAGTACGCCGACGGAACCGTAATCGCGCCGGCGATAGACGCCGGGCAAACCGACTGGCCTATGCCGACAGTTGAGCTGCGGCCGTCGCGGGCGAATATGCTTATCGGGTGCGAGCTTTCCGCAAAAGAAATAATAAGTATCCTCGAGAAACTATATATGGACTTCGATCCAATGTGGTTAAGGCGGTATAAAGAAGGGCAATCCGACGTACTATACGTTCAACCGCCGACGTTCCGCCGGGACATCGAGCGCGAGGTCGACTTAATAGAGGAAGTGGCCCGGGCGTACGGGTACGACCGGGTGGAACCGCGGCTTCCGGCCGGGGAGCTTCCGCGGCCGGGGCAGCTCGCGAAAGAGGAGGTTGAGGACCGGTTCCGGGAAATGATGGTCCGGGCCGGGTTCTTCGAGGTCTATACCAACTCGTTCGTATCGGAAGAGTCCGCAGCGGCCGGCGGCGGGTCCGAGGGCGCCGCGGCCGTGGTCAATCCGATTTCGGCGGTCCACACTCACCTGCGGCGGGTTATCTGGCCGCAGCTCATCGAGGTCGCCGAGTACAACGGGCGCCAGGGCGAAGCCGGCGTGATGCTCTTTGAGCTGGGTTCAGTGTTCGAACCGGTAAAGAAGTGGAGTTCCGAGTTCCTGGATTTGGAAAGGCCCGGGCTGTCGGAGTACTATCATCTGGCGGCGTTCGCCGGCGGTACGCCGGGCGAGGAAAGCTGGCACGGCGAACGGCGGGGCGTCGACTTCTTCCTGCTCAAGGGCGTTCTCGAGAACCTGGCCGAGTACTTTGGGCCGGGCGACGTAGTTATAACCAGCGCGACGCCAAGCGAAACCGGTGGAACTGGAACCGGATTCGAAATCCTGGGCGTGTGGGAAATCGAAACCGGGGCTTGCGCCGGGCGGATTTATGAGTTAAAATTGGAATACATAAGCGGTAAATCGTACGCTTTTGAGGTGGACGTTACACGGGTGGTCGCGGCCGGTCCGCCGGGGGCGGGTAAGTTTGAACCGCCGAAGCGCTTCCCGTACGTCGAGCGGGACCTGGCCCTTCTGGTTGACGCGAACTTGCCCGCCGGCGAGTTGGTTCGTACTCTCGAAGGGGGCGACCTGCTCGAGTCGGTCGGCATTTTCGACGTTTACGAAGGGGAGGGTATCCCGGCGGGTAAAAAGAGCATCGGCGTCAGGCTCCGGTATCGGTCCGACGACCGAACGCTGACCGACGAGGAAGCGAACGAAAAACGTGAAAAAGCGCTTGAACTACTGAGGTCGAAATACGATTTGGAACTCAGGTAAAAATACGTTATTATAAAGGGGAACAGGGCGGTACGATAAATGGATAAACTGGATGTTCTCGAGCAGAAGGTGCTTTCGACCGTTGCGAAGATAAACGAGGTCGAAGCCGAACGTAAGGAACTTAAAAAACAGCTCGACGCGAGGTCCGCCGAGGTCGAGGCGCTTGAACTGGAAAAGAAGCACTTGCTCGGCGAAGTCGAAGGGCTTAACAAACTAAAAGACGACACCGAGCGGCTGCGCGAGAGTATGGAAGCCGCTCAGAAGCGGGTCGAGGGGATAATCTCGAAGATAGAAGCCGCCGGCGTGAGCGAAGCGGTCGAAGAAACCGGGGCCGGCAAGGCCGAAGGGGAAGAAGAACCGGCGGGCGTTTCGGATACCGAGGAACGCGGGGTTAGCGAGGCCGAAGGGGAAGAAGAACCGGGGGGCGCTTCGGGAACCGAGGAACCCGAGGTTGACGAAACGGCTGAGGTTTCCGAAGAGGCAGACGAGGTTTCCGAGTCTATCTTCGGAGGCGGATAGACCGGAACACAATGTGCCCTGGGAGGCGGGCGAGGGCCGTGGCCGAGAAGAAGACGACTACTACGGTAACGATATTCGGCGTCGAATATTCGATTACCAGCGACAGGGACCCGGACGAGGTTCGGCGGATCGCCAAGTATGTCAACGACAAGATGTGGGAGATATCGGAGAATAACAACCTGATTACGTCGGAAAAGGTCGCGATACTTACGGCCCTTAACATAGCCGAAGAGTATATAGGCATACTGGATTCGCGAAAGCGTGATGAATCCCGGCGCGAGAAACGTACCGAAAGGATTATAAAACTACTTGACGACCCTCCAATGTAACTGAGTGAAAAAGCTGAATACGATAGGAATAGACATCGGCGGCAGCAAGACGGCCGCCTTATTCGTCGGTGCCGACGGCGAGATACTGACCGAAAGCTCGTTTCCTACAAACTCCGACGTCGGTTACGACGGATTCCCTGGACGTTTGACCGCCGTTATCGTCGAGGGAGTGAGCGAGGGGCCGAGCCCGGCGGGAATCGGCATCGCCGCGGCGGCCACCGGGTGCCCGGTATCGGCGGAGATACTGCCCGGGGCGGCCAAAGCCCCGGGCGCGGCGCGGCTGGCCGCGTTGAATCAACCGGCGTAACAAACGGGGCGGGTTCTTTACCGATAAAGTAATATACGGGCGGGTCGGCTCATCAGTTTCAGCCGATTCTTTGTATTATGCGGGTTTTCGATACCAAGTTGTACTCGTGCTTCGCTACGGCGTTTTTGCTCGCGGCTACGGTCGCTTGCGCGTATGGCTACTTTGGTAAGAACAAGGTCCGCCGCTACGACTACGAGTGGCGGACGATGGAGAATGAACATATTAAGCTCTTCTATTATCCTGAAGAGGAGCCGTTGGCTGAACTTACGATGGTTTGGGCCGACGACGCGTTCGCCGAGCTGGTTGAAAGGATGCAATACACGCCGGGTCGCAAAGTACCTATAATACTGTATAGCTCCCACGGCGAGTTTGAGGAGACCAACATCCTGCCGTACATCCTTCCCGAGAGCGTAGGCGGTTTTACCGAGATTTTCAAGAACCGGGTCGTGTTGCCGTTCGAGGGGTCGTATCCGCAGCTACGCCACGTCCTCCGGCATGAGATGACCCACTTCTTTATGTTCGAGAAGCTCCGGTATATTTACCACACCCATCATAAATACGACTACGGCGCGCCGCCGTTCTGGTATGTCGAGGGTATCGCCGAGTATATGTCCACCGATTGGGACAGCACGGCCGATATGGTTCTGGCCGACGCGCTGTACTCCGACGCGTTCGTGCCGTTGAGCAAGGGTAACCGTATAGCCGGAACTTATCTCGGTTATAAGGAGGGCGAAGCGGCCCTTCGCTATATCGCCGAAAAGTACGGCGAGGACAAGATAATCGACGTGCTTAACTACGCGTGGATAAGCTACCGGTATAAAGAAGTACTGGCGGCGGCTCTTCCTGTCCCTCTGGACGAACTGGACCGCGAATGGAAAACCTACCTGTCGAAGCGTTACTGGCCCCGGTTCGCCGAGCGGGAGCCGTACGAAGTCTTCGCCGAGAAAGCGAACGAGAACCACGGTTTTCGGACCGGTATAGCCTGGCTGGACTCCCGGCGCCTGGTCTACCTGTCCGCCGACGAGGGCTACTCGAGCGTTTACCTGATGGAGTTTGACGAATGGGATAACGTTACAGACGTGAGGAAGTTGGTCGTCGGCGAGAAGACGCCTACTTTCGAGGTATTGCAAGTCTTTCGGGGCCGGGTCGGGACGTGGGGCGAAAACTACGTCGCTTTCGTCGCTCGCTCGGGCGCCGCCGACAGCGTTTTCGTTTACGACGTGGACGTAGACCGTGTCGTCGGCGAGTACGGCGTACCGGATGCGATAACTTTATCGTCGCCGGCGTTCTCCGCCGACGGAGCGAAAATCGCCGTGCGGGGCGTGCGGCGCGAAGGGAAAGCCGACCTGTACGTAATCGACCGGGCGACCGGCGAAGCGACCCGTTTGACCGACGACCTGTACGACGACCGCTACCCGACCTGGTGGGATAATAAAGTCGTGTTCGCGACGGACCGACCGGGCGAGCTTGAGAAACCTTATTCAAACTTGTACGCTGTTGACCCGGTGACGCTTGAGGAAACGCAGCTTACTTTCGGCGCGCACCGGGACCTTTATCCCGCCTATTCGCCCGGCGAGGACCGTATTTACTTCGCGTCGGACCGTGATGGGTTGTTCGACGCCTATAGGCTGGACCCGGCGACCGGTTATACCGAGCGTTTAACGGAGGCGATTACCGGCGTGGTAGAAGCGGCGCCCCGGCCAGGCCGGGGTCCCGGCGAAGTAGCTTTCGTCGCAATGAGCGAACAGAGCTACAACGTCTATACGGCCGCTCTCGAGCCGGTCGAGGAAACCGAAACGGGTTTTGCCGTCGCGGCGTCGGTACCCGGTTCCGACGGACGCCCGCCGATAGATACTGATACTACCGAATTCGAATCGGCCAAGTACTCCCCGGACTTCGCCCTGGACTTCTTCAACGCCGAGATCGCGTACGGGCCCGAGTACGGGACGCAAACTGGAATCGTATTGGTGTTTACGGATATGTTAAACGACCATTATATCTCGGTCGCGTTCGGAAACAACGCTACCAAGATTGGCGATTTCCTGGCGCGGACGAGCGTGGGCGTTACGTATTTCAACTTGCACCACCGCCTTGGCTACGGGCTGGGGGGGTTCCGCTACGTGGACGAGTACTACGAACACGAGCTGGACTCTGACTACACTGAGTGGAAGACCGGCGGCGGTACTTCCCTGTCCTACCCGCTCAACCGATATAACAGGGTCGGGGCCGACGTACTGGTTTACCACAGGAAGCTTTTGAACGAGTACTCGGGCGACGTTGAGGACGAGGGTGCGAAGGTTTCGTCGTATCTATCGTTCGTTCACGATACGTCGTTGTGGTACCTGGAGGGGCCGGTCGACGGTGCGCGTATCAATTTAACTGCGGGCGAGACCGCCGACATAGGTGACCCGGCGAACGACTACTTCTATTTCGGCGCCGATATGCGATTGTACTTCCGGACGACTTTGACCCAGTGCTTCGCGGCCCGGGCCGCGTACCAGAGCAATAACGGACCCCAGGCCAGGCCGATGTACATGGGGGGAAGTCTTTCTATGCGGGGTTACAAGTTCTACGACTTCACCGGACGCAAGCTCGGGTTGTTCAACCTGGAGTACAGGTTCCCGATACTAAATCCGTTCCCGCTCAGGACGGCTATAGGTCCGATAACTATCCCGGCGCTCCGGGGCGCG
>CBDUXC010000167.1:0-5142 GCA_965371065.1 uncultured bacterium | reverse complement strand
CACGGACGGCCAGCGCAACGGCCCGGCCCAGTTCGTCCGGTTCCGGCCCGGCGCCGACGACCAGCGTAAGCTCGCCCTTCACGCGCTCCCTTTCGATAATCGCCGAGCGTATTTCGTTCAACGTCCCGCGGATAATTTCCTGGTGGAGCTTCGTCATCTCGCGGGAGAGAGCGGCTTGCCTTTCGCCCCAGGCTTCGGCTAACGCCGTAAGTTCCTCCTTCAACCGATGGGGCGTCAGGAAGACAACGGTCGTCATCCCGAGCCGGTCGTACCGCTCGACGAAATTCTTCCGCTCGCCCGTTTTTTTCGGGAAGTAACCCAGGAACGCGTACGGGTACGGCGGAAGGCCCGACAGCACAAGCGCGTTATGTACCGCCGACGGGCCGGGGACCGCGTCCAACTCGTGCCCGGCGTCCAGCGCCGCGCGTACAAGTCGATACCCCGGGTCGCTGAGGAGCGGCGTCCCCGCGTCCGACACCAGCGCGACCGTCGCGCCCGCGTCCAACCGCTCGACGAGCTTCGCCGCCGCCTCGGCCTCGTTATGCTCCGCGTACGTTACCGGCTCGGCGGACGCGCCGGCCCGGGCCGCGAGTTTGGCCGTAACCCGGGTATCCTCGCACGCGACTACGTCGGCGGCCGCCAGCGCTTCGGCCGCCCGGGGCGCCAGGTCCCCAAGGTTGCCGATCGGCGTGGAAACTATTACCAGTTTGCCCATAAATTATAAAGGGAGCCTCGCGGCTCCCTGCGCTTTACCTTTTCTTCTTATTCAAAACCCAGCCTTTTCTTCCCTTCCTCGGTCATCCGGCTCGGGTCCCACGGCGGGTCCCAGATGATGTTAACGTTGGCTTCGTCTACGCCTTCTACGCCCTCGACCGCCTCCTTGACGAGGTTCGCGATCATCCCGGCCATCGGGCACCCGGGCGCCGTCAGAGTCATGTCTATGTCCACGTTGCCGGCGTCGATCCGTGTCTCGTATATCAGGCCGAGGTCCACGACGTTCACGAACGGAATTTCCGGGTCGTAAACCTCGTTTAGCGCGGCCGCCACCGCTTCCTCCGTTACTGCCACGTTACTACCTCCGGTTTAATATGTTCCGGTCAGTAAGAATCGCGATACCTATAGCAGATTTTATACCTGTTTACAAGTCAAATCGTCGAAAAGAACAGGTCATTTCTTCGCCGGCTTCGGCGCGTCGTATTCGACTTTCGGCACGTCGTACTCGACCTTCTTCACCCGGTAGAGCACGTCCTCCAGGAAACGCCTGTTCGCCGCGATTAAATCGGCGAGCAACCCGATCACGACTACCTGGAACCCGACGAAAACGAAAATAGCGCCGAAGATGAGGGACTGAACGTGGCCGGTGGCGCCCTCAACCGAGAAGTAGAAGTAAAGCCACCGGGCGAAAAGGGCAACGCCGGGAAGGGTCAAAAGGACGCCGATCGCCCCCAATACCCGAAGCGGCCGGAAGAGCAGGTACGCCCGGAACATCGTGTTGAGGGACCGACGCAGGTACTCGGGAATAGACTTGAACAACCGCGACTTCCGCGCCAGCGCGTTCACGCGTATCGGAACCGACTCGACCGTCAGGCCCTTGTACTGGGACTGTATAATCGTCTCGAGGGTATAGGTGAACTCGCCGAGGACGACCAGCTTCAACGCCGCTTCCCGGCTGTACGCCCGGAAGCCGGACGTGGCGTCCGGTACGCGGGCCCCCGAGAGCATCCGTACGACGAAGCTGCCGAGGCGCTGGAGCCGCTTCTTGACGAAGGAGAAGTCGGCCATCTCGTTGATGGGCCGCGCGCCGATGACCATATCGGCTTCGCCCCGGACTATCGGCGCGACCAGCTTCGCGATATCGGCCCCGACGTACTGGTTGTCCGCGTCGGTCCCGACGACAATGTCGGCGCCCAGGGCCAAAGACGCGTCCAGCCCCCGGCTGAACGCTGCCGCCAGCCCCTTGTTCCGGGCGAACCGGACGACGTGGTCCGCGCCGTGCTCCCGGGCCACGTCGGCGGTGCCGTCGGTGGACCCGTCGTCCACGACGAGCACATCAACCCGGTCCACGCCGTCGATCTCCCGGGGCAGGTCCGCGAGCGCCGCCGGTAAGAGCTCGGCCTCGTTGAAGCAGGGGATTTGGATGATGAGTTTCACGGCTTTAGTATTCTAACAGATATTACCACGTTAATCAAAAGATGTAGCTTTATTTACCGGCCAGTCGTCCTTTGGAAAATAACAACCCGATTATATATATGACCGCCAACGCCGCCCCACCGGTACGTATGCTAAGTATCGCTCGCCAGAACGCTCACGAGACGTTCTATATCGTCCTCGTTATTAAACAGATGGGGTGCAACCCGGACGCCGCCCTCGCGGAAGCCGACTATCACATCGTTCGCGAGTAGCCTTTCGGCGTCCGCTTCCGGGTCCGGCGTCCCGAGCGATACTATCCCGGACCGACGCTCCGGCGACATGTCCGAACGTACGCCGTATCCGGGCATCCCCTCGACCCGTTCGACCAGCCGGTCGAGCAGCCCGAGTACGTACCGTTCGATATTTGCGGTGCCTGTTTCGTTAAGTAGCCGCAACGACTCACGCATACCGAAGAGTAGACCGAAGGGGTACGTCCCGAACTCGAAGGCACGGCCGTCGCCCGGGTCGTGAACGTCATAGTCCAGGAAGTGCCCGAAGTCGAAGCCCTCCCACTCGATCATCTGCACCCACCCGGCGAACGGCATCTTGAGCTCCCGGCGGAATTCCGGCGCGACGTACAAGAGCCCGGTCCCGCAGGGCGAGAGGAGCCACTTGGTACCGCCGGCGGCCATCGCGTCCACGCCGGCGGCCGGCAGGTCCACGTCGACGACGCCCAGCCCCTGCATCCCGTCGACGACGAACCGGACGCCCCTCTCGTGCAGGGCCGCCGCCCACTCGGCCAGGTCCATCCTATAGCCGTCGAAAAACCGGACCCAGCTCGCGGCGAACAAGCGGGTTTTCGGCGTAATCATATCGAGCGCCCGTTCCAGGTCCGGGTACGGGTCCGCCGGCACCAGCCGTACTTCGACGCCCCGGTCGCGCAGGTGGAGCCAGGGCAGCACCGCCGACGGGAAGCAGCGGTCCAGGACGAGCACTTCGTCGCCCGGCTCGAAGGGGTACGCGGCGGTTATCAAGCTAAGGCCGACGGTCGTATTATCTACTATCGAGACGGTCTCCCGGGGCGCGCGAACGAGGCGGGCGATTTCGTCGCGGGTTTGTTCCAAAGCCACGCCCAGTTCTTCTTCCGGGATATCGTCGGTCGCGCGCCGGGCGAAGTACTCGACCATAGCGCGCCGGGCCGGTTCCGGATGCGGTCCGTGGGACGCGTTATTGAGGTACGTCTTCTTTCTCGTTATCTCGAACAGGGAACGTACGTCGTCGTTCATGGGTTCCGCCTTATTGCCCGATTATTATAAATTATAGACCCGCTCACAAGTAAAAACGAGGCTTGGGCGCTGCGCGGGCGGCGACCGGCGGCGTTGTTGACTTTATACGCCGTATATGGTAGTTTTCCGCCGGGGTTAAAACCAGTGAGTTTTGCCTTTACCAACACAGTCATGTCACCGTAACGTCACAGTAAACGTTGCGGGTTTTTAAATATAATATCTTATGGACGAGAAATCCCTCGAAGCTATCGAATACCACCTCGTGCGCGAAGGCGTAACCGCCGCCGCGTTTAGCGAATTGGGCCGCTCGGCCGCGGCGGTTATGGCGCCCCTTGATAGCTGTGAAAACGCCCGCCAGGCGATGGCCGAGGCCGACGAAGCTATGACGTACGGCGCGCTCGAAGACGGTTTGCCGCTCGGCGGGATAAGCGACATCGGCCCGCTTATCGAGAGGGTTACGAAAGACGGGGTTCTCGACGGACCGGAGCTGTTGACGCTCGGAGAATTTCTGACGGCGTGCGCGAGATGTTCGCGGGACGTGAAGGACACGGACCGGTATCCGATACTCGCCGGCTACGCGGCCGCGCTGGACCCTTGCCGCGAGCTCGCCGACGAAATCGCGAACGCGATAGACGAGGAGGGCGGAGTTCGGGACGACGCTACGCCGGCTCTCGCCGCGATACGAAAGGATATAACCCGTAAAAAAGACGACATACGCGGCGCGTTGGACCGGATAACCCGCTCGCCCAAGATGAAGAAGTGGCTCCGGGAACCTATAGTAACCCAGCGCGGCGGTCGGTACGTACTCCCCGTTCGGACCGACAGCATGAGCCACGTTCGGGGCGTCGTCCACGGGCACAGCTCTTCGGGCGTAACGGCTTTCGTCGAACCGATGTCGGTCGTGGAGTTAAACAACGAACTGGAACGCCTGCTGGCCGCCGAGGAGGAAGAGGTCGCGAAAATACTTCGGCGTATCTCGTACGTCGCCCGCGAGAACGCCGACGCGCTGGCGTCGAACCTGGAGATAATCGGGGAGCTGGACTTCATCGCCGCCCGAGCCGGATACGGGAGGTCTCTCGGCGGCGAAGCGCCGTCGCTGACGGACGGACCCGTTCTCAAGTTACGGAAGGCCCGTCACCCATCGTTGATTACGGCGCTCGACGGCCGCGACGTCGTAGCGATTGATATCGAAGTCGGCGAGGGCTACGCCGGAATGTTAATCAGCGGGCCCAACGCCGGCGGGAAGACAGTGGCGTTGAAGACCGCCGGGCTGCTCACGGCTATGGCCCTGAGCGGCGTACCGGTTCCGGCGGCGAAAGACAGTGCTGTCGGGTTTTTCAAGGACCTCTACGCCGATATAGGCGACGAATCCAGCATCGAAGGGAACCTGAGCACGTTCACGGCCCACATGGTCAAAGCCTTGAAGTTCGTATCTTCCGCCGACCGCGCGAGCCTGGTGCTGATTGACGAGATCGGCGTGGGGACAAGCCCCAAGTACGGCGCGGCGATCGCGGCGGCCGTTCTGAGACGTTTGAAAGCGGCCGGCGCGCTCGTCCTCGCTACTACCCATTACGACGACCTGAAGATGTTCGCGTTGGAGAACGAGGGGTACGTTAACGCGGCCGTTGAGTTCGACGCGAAGACGCTGACGCCTTTATACAACCTCGTAGTAGGACGCCCCGGTTCGTCCGAAGCCGTAGCGATACTCGGGCGGGTAGGGTTCAAG
>CBDUXC010000166.1:0-5213 GCA_965371065.1 uncultured bacterium | reverse complement strand
ACCTATCTATACAAGCTCGCGTTCGCCTGGGACGTTTTCAACAGGCGGTACGTCCACGTCGTCGAACGGGAAATAGACGCCGGCGCGATGGCGGCCGCGGCCGAAATCCTCATGGGCGAATACGACTTCGCGAGCTTCGGTAACGCGTCCGAGGACTTCCCCGAAACGGTGCGGCTGGTAACTGATTTTACGGTAACGCCGTCCGCCGGCGGGATAGACTTGCGTATCCGCGCGAACGCGTTCCTGTACCGGATGGCCCGGAACATGGTCGGCGCGCTCGTCGCCGTCGGGCGGCGGGAGATGACCGCGGAAGACATAAAGGGTTTGCTGGACGCGAAGGACAGGACGCTCCTTGGGCCGCCGGCGCCGCCGCAGGGGTTGTATCTGGAGAAAGTGGAGTATTGAACGGGCGGCGCGGACCTGGAGAGCGCCGTTTTAATTGAATTCGCCCGTCCGATATGCTATATTAGCCGTCGCCGCCCGGGTGACGGAATTGGCAGACGTGCATGGTTGAGGGCCATGTGGGAGTTATCCTGTGCGGGTTCAAATCCCGCCCCGGGCATAGATCGGAACGGGCCGTACGGCCCGTTTTTTCGTTGCGTATGGCGGCTTTTTAGCGCCTTCTCCGGTTGCTTATGTCCAACCGGGATTATCCTTGCCAATATGACAGGGTATTCGTAGAATTAACGCGACGTTCAACCGCGGCGGAATCACGAATGACGCACGACCGTTCGAGAGGGATCAGGTTGAAAGCCCGGCTGCGGCTCCTTAAACGGGCCGAAGCCCTGGCGCGGATATTCCGCGCCCACGAGTACGTGCTGCTCATCGCGTTGGCGATACTCGTCGGCGTTGTCGGCGGCCTGGGGTCAATCCTCTTCGGCTGGCTTATCGGCCTTTCAAATAACCTATTCTTCGTACAGTTCTGGGGTTTCCTGAAGGAGAACGTCCCGTACGGCACGTACCTCATTCCGATTGTCCCCATACTCGGCGGGGCCGTCGTCGGGCTGCTGGTGTACTTTGGCGCGCGGGAAGCCAAGGGCCACGGCGTGCCCGAGGTGATGACCGCCGTCGCGGTTCGCGGCGGGATAATTCGGGCCAGGGTCGCGGTCGTAAAGATTCTGGCCAGCGCTATTTGTATCGGCTCCGGCGGAAGCGCCGGCCGGGAAGGTCCGATAGTCCAGATCGGCTCGACCCTGGGGAGCGTCCTGGGGCAGTGGCTCCATCTTTCCACCAACCGTATAAAACTTCTCGTCGGCTGCGGCGCGGCCGCCGGTATAGCAGGTACGTTCAACGTGCCGATTGCGGGCGCGCTCTTCGCTTTCGAGGTCATCCTGGGCAGTTTCTCGGCCGAGTACTTCGCGCCGGTTATTATCTCGTCTGTCGTCGGCGCTACCATCTCCCGCGCGTACTTCGGCAATCACCCGGCTATAACCGTAACGCATTATACCCTCAACAGCCCCTGGGAGCTCGGGCTATACGCGCTGATGGGCATACTCGTAGGCGTGGGCGCCGTACTCTTCATCAAGTCGCTCTACGGTACGGAGGACCTGTTTGAGAAGATAAAGCTCCCGGAGCCGCTGAAGCCGGCGCTCGGCGGGGCCGCGCTAGGAGCCGCCGCGATTTTCTTCCCCCAGATTCTGGGCGTCGGTTACGAGACGATGGACCTGGCGTTCTCGGCCAAGCTCGGTATCGGGTTGATGGCCGTTCTGTTCGCGATGAAGATGCTCGGGACGTCCGTAACATTGGGCAGCGGCGGGTCCGGCGGCGTCTTCGCGCCGTCGCTCTTCATCGGTTCGATGTTCGGCGGGGCTTTCGGCGGAATCGCGAACAAGTTGTTCCCGAACATTGCGGCGACGCCGACGGCTTACGCGCTGGTCGGGATGGGGGCTATGGTGGCCGGGACGACCCGGGCGCCGATCACGGCGATAATCATCGTCTTCGAAATGACCGACAACTATACGATTATTCTGCCCCTTATGGTCGCGGCGGTCTTCGGGACTATCGTCTCGAGAATACTATCGCCGCAGACCATCTACACCGAGAAGATAGCGCGTAAGGGTATCATCCTCGAGCAGGGTCGCGACGTAGGCGTTCTGGACTCGCTGTACGTCAAGGACGTAATGCGGCGCGAATACGAGAGCGTACCGGCCCACATGCGCTTCGGTCAGTTCTTGCGGTTCCTGCAGAACGCGCGCCAGTCGTGTTTTCCGGTTCTCGACCGGACCGGTATGCTCGCCGGCGTGTTGCCCTTGAGCAGAATCCGCCGGTGGCTCGCCGAAACGGCTCTCGCCGACGTACTGGTCGTCTCGGAGATGGACATAGACGACCCTGTAACCGTAACCGTCGCTGAAACGCTCCTTGCGGCTACCCAGAAGTTCGACCGGTTGGACGCAGAGAGCATCCCCGTGGTAGCTGTGGATAACCCGCGTTACGTTGTCGGGCTGCTCTTTCGCGACGACGTGATGAACGCGTACGCGGCGCGGACCGTCGGCGAAGTATCCGACGAGCGGAAGTAGGCTTCCGCGGTTTTAAATGACTGTACTCCCGGAAATACGGATTTCTTGCCTCGCATCCCCGTCGCCGTAGAGTATAAGTTCGCCGACAGGCTCCGGTTCCGGATGAGCTCGGGCGTCGAGCTGGACCATTGCGACTGGGGCCGCTACTTCGCGTACGATAAGGCCTTCGCGTCGGTTATGGCGTGCTTGTAGTTTACGCTTAAAACGTATGTTTACGCTTAAAACGTATATAGAATCCGGTTGGCTATTTCACGCCGTGAAATAATGTTTGACTTTTCGAGTTCCGTCTATATAATCAGGTGTAACGTGACGTTACAAATCTTTAAGAGAAAGGAGGCGTAAACAATGAGAATAACGGCGTTAGTTGTGTTGTTAAGCGTAACCATAGGGTTGTCCCTAACAGCGTTATCGCACGCTGTTACCGAGACCTGGCGGTACTACCCCGAGGGTGATTTTAACCCTAGCCCTAGTATGCAATGGAACCTTCCGGCGGACCACGATTACTACCTACAGGGTTACGACCCGGCCGATTTCGGCGTCGGCGGCCCCTACACGATTGTCGAGGTCGGCATCAATACCTCCGGCGAAGAAGAAGGCAGCGGTCCTTTAGCTCTTCATCTGATGTTCCTGACTACCAAAGATACCAGCCCGGAAGGATTACCTTACGAGTACGATTTAACGGGTCAGACCCTGGACTGGGAAGACGGGGTACTGCTGAATACTTATACCGTCGATTGGGACGTTGACGGCGGACAGTGCATAGGGTTGGTAGTTATCGGCGAACCCCCGTGGTTTGAAGACTACGTCATTATCATGGACGCCGGCCCGGCCGATACATCGAACTGGGAACACATGGACTACCCGCCGGAAAATCCCGACGGATGGTACCATGTCAAGGACGATTTAGGTTACGATTTTGACTACGCGTTCGAGCTTACCGTCGAATATTCCGATACGTCGATCAGCCCCGCTTCCTTCGGCGTAATCAAGACCATGTTCAACTAGGCGAGTTAAATCGCAAGAGCGGGCGGCCGGCGGGCCGCCCGTTTTTACGTCGGATTTTACGGAGAGTATAAAAAGCGCTTTTATCGGGTGACGCAGTAGATTCGCGGTCGTACGCCTAACCTTTAGCGTACCCCTCCCTCTGAAACGTATACTCAAATTTGTCGGGCGTGTCGTAAGTACCGTTCAAAATCGCGACCACGTCCTCGACGAAAACCCGCTCCTCGTCCGTCGGAATAACGAAAGTGCGGACATTAGCTTCTTCTGTAGAAATATCGCCGGCGGTGCCCCTGGCCAGGCCTTGGTTCTTATCGAGGTCCACAGCCACGCCCATAAAGCCCAGGCGCGCGCAAACGGCTTCCCGAAGAAGGGGTGCGTTCTCGCCCACGCCGGCAGTGAAGACCAGCGCGTCCACGCGGGTTAGTACCGCTGCGTACGCGCCTATGTACTTTGCGAGATGGTACGCTTCCACCAGGAACGCTATTTTACACCGATATTCGCTCCCCGGCATCGCGTCCGGCACCGCGGGCGTCTTATAGTCGCCCATACACGCTTCGATATCGCGGCGGTCCACGTACTTGCCGCTCAGGCCCTTCACGCCCGAGTCCCGGTTGAGGACCTTATAGACCAGCTCCACGTCCATACCGAGCGTCTGCTGGCAGAATACCGGTATCGCCGGGTCGATGTCGCCGGAACGGGTCCCCATCACGATGCCCTCCAACGGCGTCAGGCCCATGGACGTGTCTATACTCCGCCCGCGTTCGACGGCGGCCAAGCTCGCGCCGTTCCCGATATGGCAGGTAATGACGTTGACCTCCGACGGTTTCTTGCCCAGCATAACGGCGGCCCGGCGCGAGACGTACAGGTGGCTCGTGCCGTGGAAGCCGTATCGGCGTATCCGGAAGTCCGAGTACCACTCGTACGGCAGGGCGTATAGATACGCGTAATCGGGCATCGTCTGGTGGAACGCGGTGTCGAAGACGGCCACGTGGGGGACGTCGGGCAACAGCGCCCGGGCCGCCCGGATGCCTGCGATGTTGGCCGGGTTGTGGAGCGGCGCGAGTTGGATCAGACCCCGGAGGGTCGTGACCACGGCGTCGTCTATAACGACGGACCGGGTGAACTTCTCGCCGCCGTGGGCCGTGCGGTGCCCGACGGCGGAAATCTCGGCCGGCGATTCTATTACGCCGTGCTCCGGGTCTACGAGCAGTTCGAGAACCAGGTTGATAGCGACGTCGTGGTCCGGGCAGTCCTTCTCCATTACGTACGGCTCCCGGCCGGCGGCCTCGTGAATGACCCTGGACCCGGGGATAGTGACCCGCTCGACCAGGCCCTTCGCCAACGTCTCCTGGGCGCCCCAGTCGTAGAGTATGTACTTGACGGAGCTGCTGCCGCAGTTGAGCGTGAGTATTTTCACAGATTCCCTCTTATTAGTAAACCGTTATTATTCAATAGGTTATCGCGATACTAGTACGCGAACAGTGTATGGGCGGGACTTAAGAAGAATTGCCCGTACTAATACCATAACGGCGGACGGAAATCAAGGGGATGTAAGGGGGCCCGTGCGTTTGTAAAACTGCGGGAGGGCTATTTTCGGTTTTATGGGAAGCGTTATTCGTTGAGTTCGACTATCCAGATATCGTAATCGGCGTTCTCGTCGATTTTATTGGCGAATGCTATTTTTTTGCCATCGGG
>CBDUXC010000165.1:0-5216 GCA_965371065.1 uncultured bacterium | reverse complement strand
TCTGCGCAACCGGTTCGGCCTGTACTATCACCTGGACTTCTACCCGCCGGGCGAACTGGTTGAAATACTAAGGCGGTCCGCCCGGTTGTTGGAAGTCGAGCTAACCGACGACGGGGCGGCGGAAGCGGCCCGCCGCGCCCGCGGCACGCCCCGGGTCGCGAACAGGCTACTGCGCCGGATCCGGGACTACGCCCAGGTAAACGGAAAAAAGATTATCAACGCCGAAGTCGGCGATTCGGCTTTAAAGCTTTTAGGTATTGACGTCCTCGGTTTAGACGACCTTGACAGAAAGGCGCTCGCCGTGATAATCGAGAACTACGGCGGCGGGCCGGTCGGCGTAAAAGCCATCGCCGCGACGCTGAACGAGGAAGAAGATACGGTAGTCGACGTGGTCGAACCGTATTTACTCAAAGCGGGCCTTGTCGCGAGAACCCGGCAGGGCCGGGTCGTAACCGCCAAGGCGTACGAACATATGGAAACGGAAGCCCCGCCGAAAAGCGAAGGTACGCCTTTACCGTTCGACGAAGGATAAATATGGGTGGAACAACTGGTATATTAACACGCCCGATAAATGAGATCCGAACCGAAATGCAGGAGCTGATTCGGGAGCTGGCGTATAAAGAGGGCGACTTCACTCTAGCGTCCGGCAAGAAGAGCGATTACTACGTGGACCTCCGGCTCGTAACGATGCACCAGCGCGGTTCGTTACTGACAGGGGTTCTGTTTTTTGATGCGATAAAAGGAACGCTCGCCGACAACGAAAACGTGGGTATTACCGGAATGACGATGGGCGCCGACCCGATTATTACGGCGACGGCGTTAATAGCCGAACTCGACGGCGCCGCGTTAAATCCTTTCTACGCCAGAAAGGAGCCAAAGGGCCACGGGACCGGCCGCGCGCTGGAAGGATACGTCGAACCGGTAAAGGCGGCCGTCGTCGTGGAAGACGTCTCGACGACCGGCGGGTCCGCTCTGAAGACCGTTGAGTTCGTCCGGGAGGCCGGCATCGAATCGCTGTCGGTAATCGTCCTGTTGGACCGGATGGAGGGGGCCCGGGAGAACGTCGAAGCGGCCGGGTTGTCGTTCAAATCCATCTTCACGATAGAGGACGTCCGGCGAAAATAGACCGTTTACGATAAACACGGAACCGAAAAGCGCCGGCGATTAGTAGCCGGCGCTTTCACGAAAGGGGACTTCGCAATACGTTCTTAATCTCGGACGCGGCTTCACGGCCGCGCCGAACTCAATAATTAGATTTAGTAGAACCGGAAGGGTTTAACGGGAATTAGCGGATTATAATACGCGGGCGGCGACTTTGTAGGTGTTTACGTGGACGCGGACCGTATCCTTGGTATCGTACGCGTACCCGCCGGCCAGCAGGATGACCACCGGTAGACCCCGGTCCCGGCATTCACCAAGGACAACCCGGTCCCTTTCGATAAGACCGTCGAACGTCAGGCGGAGCGTCCCGAGCTGGTCGCCTTCGTACGGGTCCGAACCCGCGACGTAGACGACGGCTTCGGGCTCGTGCCGGTCAAGGACGTCCGGGACGGCACGACGCAGATGTTCCACGTAAACGTCGTCCCCGACCCAATCGGGAAGCCCTATGTCCAGGTCGCTTTCTTGTTTAATCGGGTACAGGTTCTCCTGGTGGATAGAAAACGTGAACACGTCCGAGTCGTCGGCGAAGATGAAAGCCGTCCCGTTGCCCTGGTGGAGATCGCAGTCTATTACGGCGAACCGGCGCGCCAACCCTTCTTTCTGGGCGACGCGGACCGAGACGGCTACGTCGTTGATGTAGCAGAAGCCTTCGGCGTGGTCGGGGAACGCGTGATGGAGTCCGCCGCCGTCGTTCATCGCAGGGCCGCCGCGGTCGATAGCGGCCCGGGTCGCGACTATACTCCCGCCTGCCGCCGCCAGAAACCCGCGTACGATTTCGGGCGAAATCGCCATCTCGGACCGGAGCGTACGGTGAGTTTCGCGGGCCACGTAAACGTCGTCCAGGTACTCGGACGTATGGACCAGTTCGACCTGTTCACGGGTAGCAGGCTCCGGTTTAAGTACGGGACCCAGACACCCCTCGGCTTCCAGGGTCTCGTATATCATCTTGTACTTTTCGATGGGGAATATGTGCCCCTGGAGGTCGCCGTAGTAATCGTCCGAGTACACTAACGGTACTTCTACCATAAGCAAGATTTTAGGTTATCGATGGGTTTTACGCAAACGAAAAACGCGGCGGCGGTGGCCCGTTTATGTATTTCGGGCCGCTTCTATTTATGTTATAAGTAACGGGTTTTTTACGACGCGTAAAGTCAACGGGAACTCGACCCGAACCAACGGAGCGCTCTTTATGCGGTTAATCTTCCAGATGTGGGGTAACGTGCGTATGATCGTCCTGACGGCGTTAATCGCCGCGATTTACGCCGCGATCCTCATCCCCTTCAAGATATTCACGCTCGTCCCGGGCCTGACCGAAATGCGCCCGGCCGCAGCGATACCGATAGTCGTGTCGCTTTTCTTCGGTCCCGCCGGGGCGTTCGGCGTCGCGTTGGGCAACCTCATAGGCGACTTCGCCGGAACGCTCGGGTGGGGCAGTCTATTCGGTATAGTGGGGAACTTCCTTTTGGGTTACATCCCGTATAAGATGATATTACCGCGCGAAGGCGGATATCTGAACAAGCCGATTGACGTACCCGTCTACGTAATAGTCGCCGCTATAACGTCCGCGTCATGTGCGACTTTTGTAGGCTGGGCGGTAGACCTGCTCGGGCTTGCGCCTTTTACGGTAGTCGCGAACATTATAGCCGTGAACAACCTCTGCTTTATGCTGGTCCTTTCTCCCTTGTTGATTAAAGCGTTGAAGCAACGGGTCCGGCGCCAGGGACTGATGTACTTCGAGGTAATGGGCGTGGAGCCCAAAAGGTCGAAAACCCACATTGTCGGGGTAACGTTCGTTTCTGTCGGGGCGTTTTTGGGATTGGCCGCCGGGAACGCGTTGCAACTCGGGTTCATCGCCGACGGAACGCCTGTAGGGATCGGCGTCGCTCCTTTCATATTATTACTACTGGTAGGGACCGTTTTACTCTAACTATAAAAGGGATTATAGGGCGGATTAGCCATTAAAAACTCGACGCCCCCTTATTTACTTGACCCGTATACGTAAATATGATAAATATTGACAGGTATAGGACCTGCCTGTTATTATCGTACCGTTTTTAAAAGGTCGGCCATTATGAGGATGTCAACCAGGGGACGTTTCGGGCTGCGGGCGTTGATTCATCTTGCAGCGCACGCCGACGGAGAACCAGTGGCCGTGTCCAAGATAGCCGACGAAATGAAAGTGTCGCCCGATTATTTAATGCAGCTTTTCGTACGTTTGCGCCGCGGCCGTTTATTGGAGAGCGTTCGAGGGCCCAGCGGCGGTTTCCGGTTCGCTCGGAAACTGGACGAGATTACAATCGGCGATATAGTAAGGTGCGTAGAAGGTTCGCTTTCCCCTATAGACTGTATTCCCGAAGACCCCGCCGGCTGCGTAAGGGAGTTCGACGGCGCGGACGTTTGTGCGAAAGCGCCGAAGTGCGTCTCGCGAATAGCGTGGTTGAGGATGACGAAGGAAATCGTCGAGATTTTCGATTCTACGACCATTTGCGACATACTAAAAAGGAAGGTATAACGAAACGTTTGAATGAACGGTTCTTGGTCGAACGCTTTTTTTCTATTCGTACACGAAAAACCGCTTAGTACTTGGGTAACGTTAAACGCGCTTGACGACGGCCTGTATATATGGTAAAAACGAACAGGTATATGGACTTATCGAGCGGGCCGTCATACTCTCCTGAAAGGCAGGTCGGTTAAGGTGAAGATGTCGCCTCGCGGGCGTGTCGGACTGCGGTCGCTTGTACATCTTGCGGCTTGGGGGGAAGATGGGCCCGTATCCGTTTCCGAAATAGCCCAAGAAATGGACGTTTCGTCCGATTACCTGATGCAGTTGTTCGTAAAACTCCGCCGGGAAGGGCTTTTGGAAAGCGTGAGAGGGCCCCGCGGCGGTTTCAAATTAGCCCGCCCGGCGGAAAGCATAACGGTCGGTGATATCGTTCGTAGCGTCGAAGGTTCTCTTTCGCCTATACACTGCGTTAAGGAAGAACCGGGGCGCGTAATCGAAGAAGGCGACAGTAAGCTCTGTGAGAAAGCACCTACTTGTATCTCGCGAATGGCGTGGGTTGAAATAACCAAGAAACTGGTGAGTTTATTAGATTCGATGACGCTCGTGGATATCCTTAAGACCGGTAAAGAAAAGGGGATATTGCCAGTATAAAACGGCCCCTTTGAGACGCGTTGGCGGACCGTAAACAAGTAATAATACCGTTCTAGTCCCGTCAGGGGCAACGGTTAAGCGACGGAGAGGATAATGTATTCGGAAAAAGTAATGGACCACTTCTATAATCCCAGGAACGTCGGTTCAATCGAAAATCCGGACGGGTACGGGAAAATCGGTAACCCAACGTGCGGCGACCTGATGGAACTGTTCATAGAGGTGGACGACGACGTAATAACCGATATCAAATTTCGAACGTTCGGCTGCGGCGCGGCAATTGCAACATCCAGTATGGTAACGGAGCTCGTAAAAGGCAAGACGATAGGCGAAGCGCTGGAAGTTACGAATAAACAGGTCGCGAAAGCTCTGGACGGCTTGCCGTCGGAGAAAATGCATTGTTCCGTATTGGGCGAAGAAGCGTTGGAAGCGGCAATACACGATTACTTGACTAAGACGAGCAAACATCCGGAGTTGGTCGAAGAAATCGACGAACGCAGGAAGAAGCGACCGGCGGGCGACCACCATTAACGCGCACGTGGCTACCCCAAGAAAATCAGGTAGAACGCTCTTTATAGAAAGGTTTTCCGAAGCCGTCGCTGGAACAGCGGCGGTTATTTAATTCCGAGCCTACTTCAGGCGGCGTATCGTCAAGCCTAATAGGGTAGTTAGTAAAGTCAAAAAAACCTTGAAAAACGTGGAAGGGAATACTAAATTCGAGAAACGTCAAAAGGACGACCGGTTCGGTCCCGCTGACTCCCGGTACGGTTGTAGGTCATAACGCATGTACAAAGAAATCCTTATAGATTCGTCTTTGGACGAAACCCGGGTCGCCGTCGTCGAGAACGGGAAGCTCGTCGAGCTTTATATAGAGGAAAGAGACGTCGAATACTACGCCGGCGAC
>CBDUXC010000164.1:0-5232 GCA_965371065.1 uncultured bacterium | reverse complement strand
AGTCGTCATCGTTCAGCCGTTTCCCTTCCTCGACGAACTCGTAGTAGGATAGCACGCCGCCGTGGGACAACTGCAGGCGCGACTCTACCGGGTGAACGACGTATATCTCCAACGCCCGGCCCAGGGCTTCGTGGAGGTAATAGTAACTACCCGTCGTCGGGTCGTAGAAGAAGGCCACGTCGGCGACAAGTGCGCCTTCGTAGTTCGTGATGTTCCCGCCCACGGACGCGTCGCCGTAAGCGTACTCAGGTAATTCGCTTCCTGTAGCACACTGGTACACCGACGCGAGTTCCCAGAGCGGATAACCATAGCTGTCGATGAAGTCGTAGTCGTCGTCGGTAAGGGGTTCGCCGGCCAGCTCTTTTCGGGATATCTCGTCTAGGCGCTCGAGTATCCGTATCATTTTATCCTCGTAACCGTGCGATTCACCGGTATCCCAGTCGCGTTCTTCGACCAGTTCCGGCCAAAGTGCCCGGGCCATAAGCTGCGATTTGCTTTCCTTGACCATGTCCGCCATCTTCGCGTAGAATCGGTCGTTCGGCTCGACGTAGCCTTTCGGTTTCGGCGGAATAGGTTCCTCGGGCGGGCCGCCGCCAGCGCCGTATGCGCCGGTCCCCTTGGCGTACAGGATGTTGGCGTGGCGTAACGTCGCCCAGCTTGCGAGAGCCGTCATCAGGCTCTTGTCCCGCCACGCGACGTTGCGCATAAACTCGGGGTACCGTGCGCTCTTTTCGCCCGTCAAGGAATCGAGCAGGTCCACCCACCGGTACGTCAGAGTCTTCTTCCAAAAGTCTTTACCGTATTTCCGCACTTCTTCCGATATCGCGGCGAAGGCTTCGTTGTAGTTGGCGTAATCGTCGGCGCGATAGACGTCGGTCAGTATCTCGTACGCCCGGTCCTCGCCCAGGACCGCGAACAGGTCCAATCCCTTCGGCAAGCCGCGTGGGTCTATGTCCGTACCCACTTCCGGGTAGACCAGCTTCTGCAGTATATACGCGTCCGGCGTAAAGACCTGCGGCAGGACCGCGAACGTATAACCGGCCTGGGGCACTATCTTCGGCGGCGGGAGCTCGACGACGGCCGAATAGATTTCGGGCAACTTCCCTTTATCGCACAACTCGCCGTAAGACGGGTTGCTCCCGTAAACGTCGTCGATAATCGCGCCGAGTTGCCTGTAGTCCACCGACTCGGGCGCGCCGACGAAGAGGGCGATCGCGTCGTAAAACGCGTCCATATTCTCTTTCATTCCGCCGGTCAGAAGCCGGGAAAGGACCAGCGCCCGTATTACGAACTCGTCGTTCTTCGACGGCAGGTCCATCGCTTCGGCGACGAACGGGTCCTGGCCGCCCGGCGGGTTCATAGGCAGCGACGCCTGGGAGAGCCACATAACGGTTCGGAAGTAGTTCGAAAGCTCTTCGGTAGTCGTGTAATGTCCCCGGACTTTGAACTGGGTGTAGTCTGTGCCGGGCGCGAGCGTTGGTTCGCCGGACCCGGCTTCGATGTTGTCCCACTCGGCGCGGACCCGGTCCGGAACCATAGCCGCCTTTAGGGCCGGATTTATCAACCCGGACGCTACCAACCAGTAGTCCCTGCCGAACTCCAGATACGGCTGAGCGTCGGCCGGCGCCGAATCATAAGCCGCCTGGCTTTCGAGTACGCCGGCGGCGCAAAGGTCCTTGACCAAAGGTATCAGCTTCTCGGCCTCGACCGACCGGAGCAGGTAGTCGTAGTACAAGTAGAGTAGGTATAAAACCGAATCGGACGTAATGAAGAACGGGCCCGTTATGTCTTTTCCGTGGTACTGGTAGTAAGCGTCGACGACGTTGGGGTAGGATTCGGACGTAACGAGGAACTCGTTAACCGTGAGCTTATCGAGCTGGCCGTCGGTGAAGTCTTCCGCGAACTTCCAGAGGTTCGCGACTTCCGAGAGGGGATTATCCAAATTCTGGATGACGAGTTCGCCGCCCTTAACGTACGCGACGGTCTTTCCGTTGAGCGATATGGCCGGCGGACTGACCGGGTCGCCGGACCCGACGTCGACCGATTCGTCGGACCGCGTATCGTAGAGTTCGATACGACCGTCGGCGTATATCAGCAAGTACTGTGTGTAGTTCCCGCTCGGGACGCAGTAGAGAGCGTCTTTGGGCGCGAGGATTTCTTCTATCGTGAAAGGCCAGTTCCACTCTAGGCGGAGCGTTTTCGATCCAATCCCTTCCCCATAAAACGCCGTAACGGTGAAACCGAAACCGCCGCGGTCCCAACGAGGGTACGATAGCGATTCGGGCGCGAGGGCCTCGAAGCGATTTATGTCCACGTAGTCGCTGCCGGTATACTCGCCTTCGGGGATGTCTCCGGCGGTTGTGTTTACGCTCATCGTCAACAGTACCGGGTCGCCGCTGTAGTCGTGGGCCATATATATTTCCGAGTATGTCCCGAACGCGGCTTCGTAGATGATGTTCCGGTACGGTTCTTCCGGAGCATCTCCCCACCAGCTCTCCCAATAAACCGGCGAGACGTCGGGGCAGCGTACGTCGTACGGTGTATTCTCGGTAAGTGCGACCGACTTGCCGTCCGTAATAACGTACACGTAAAGCTCGAAGGAGCCGGTCTCGTCCGAACAGTACGCGAGCTTGTCGCCGTCGGGATAGAAGTCCGGGTAGAGCTGGTCGCCGGCGCCGGTAACCAACGGTTCCGTTTTACCGGTAGCGACCTCGACCACGTATATGTCGTAATCGGCGTCGGTCTTCATCGCGAAAGCCAACTTCGCGCCGTCGGGGCTGAACGTCGGGTGGATCAGCGTACCTTCGGTTACAAGGGGCTGCGGCGGGTCGACCGCCGATATTCCGGCGCTTGCGGATAACGCCGCAGCTATCGTAAAAGCTAAAACGAACGATAATTCCTTCATATCGAACTCCCCTTTTTGTTTTAACGTAACTAATTATCAGGTTGACGTTCGCTTTTCGCCTTTTTGCCCCCTACGAACTTCCTGACCTTCGATATGATTTTAACGGCAGGTTCGTAAACGAAGGCCGTAATGTAACTCAGGGCCGTGGTGTATCCGAAGATTATGAAGATAAGTATCGTGTCACTGAATATAGGGTAGTGGAACTTCTCGAGGGCGTGACGGCTGTAGAAGAGGAACACAACGATTAACGCGTACGATAGTATCGAGAGGGAGAGAACCGTGGAGAGAATCGCGTCGGCCCACGTTTTGGGCAGCTTCGGCCCCAGGTTCGCGAGCTGAATTCCCAGAAGCGGCGGAAACGCGACGAACGCGCAAACCGCGAGTACGAACCCGATTAGCGCGGCTCGGGCGTCCGGGAACTTCGGGAATATTTTCGTGATCGGTAGCGCTACGCCGAAAATCTCGGGAACGATTCTGGCGAGAAAGAGTACGCCGACGGTGATAATAATCACGGCCGTCCCGATTCTTTTGGAAAGCTTTTCCCGGGTAAGCTTTTTCCCGGACATTATGCCCCGGTTATCTTTTTTTCTTGAGCTTTTCGGTCCCGGCCGCGGTGCCGCCGGCCCCGGTCCACGTGCCGTCAAGGGAGCCGTCGCTATTGACGGTATATGCGACGACGCCGTAGCCGGCCGGGTTTGCGAAACCTACCGCAAAGGTTTTGCCCTTGAGTATCCCGGCGCCTTCGTAACCGGCCTGGCCGTCGAAGTACCAGACTACTTGGTAACCGTCGCCTTTTTTCGCGATTTCGACCTCGCACTCATATGGGGTGCCGTCGGGGTTGGTACCGCTTCCTTCGTACGCCCCTTCTATTCCGGCGGCGGGGTCATGTTCGAGCGGCGGGGTCGCGTCCGGCTCTTCGCGGCCCGGCAGCTTGTCGCAACCTATGAACGTCCCGACGGCCAGCGTCGCGACGACCGCCGCGCATAGCAGCTTATACATTTTCTTGCTCCTTTCGCTTTCCTAGTTTTTCGTTAGCGTTTCGGTGCCCAGTTCTTCAGCTCCCGGCCCGGTCCAGACGCCCTCGAGAGAGCCGTCGGCCTTGACGTCGTAGACGACGATGCCGTAGCCTTCGGGGTTCGCGAAGCCTACGCACAAGAGCCCGTTCTTCATAATTCCTACGCCGTCGTAGCCTAAAGCGCCGCCGAAGTACCACTGGACGCTGTAAACTTCGCCGGTCCGGGTTATCACCACGTCGCATTCGTATGAGCCGGCGCCGCCGGGGTTGGTGCCGCCGCCGGTATACGTTCCGGCGACGTCGGCGGAAGCCGCTATCGCAAACGGCAGGGCGAAAGCCAACGCAAAGAATAATAGTACCTTCATCTTTTCGCCTCCTGTTGAACGGGTTAGAGAAAAGGTCGTTCGATGCTACGATATGCGGGGCTATTCTACGCTCGTTCGCGGGATTCGTCAAGCGTTACAGACGTATAAAAAGCCAAAAAAAGCGTTAAACGTTTGGGGTTTTTACACGGTCGAATCCCCGAATACCACTTACGGGTTGAACGTCCATCGCGACGGGAGACGACCAATATGTTTAACGACAGGCTTTGGCTGAACTTACTCGGGTTGGCGGGGCTGTTCGTGCTGGCCCTGTGGCTGAGCTCCTGCGGCGCGCCCGACACCGACGTGCCCTTTGTGGGCAAGGAGCGTTCGCCCGCGCCGCCGGACGAAGAGAGGACGGTCCACGACGCGCTGGCCGACACCGAAGGGTTGGGGTACGACACCACCAACGAGAAGACCTTCGCCGCGGACGTGCTCGGTTTCCGGACTTACGACGGCGGCGCCGAAACGAGCGATTTCGTCGAGCTCGTCTGCGCCGTCGACGGCCGCGAGTACGGGATAACTCTTGCCCCGCCGCAGTATCTGGATTCTATCGGGTTGAAGCTTGCGAAGAACGACAAGGTTACCGTTACGGCGTGCGGTCTGGGTACCGACGCCGAAGAGATAATAGTCGCGCGGAAGCTCGAGGTCGGCGGGAAGACCTTCGAGCTGCGGGACCGCTGGGGCGCGCCCCTGTGGAAGGGCGGTGCGCCCCTGTGGAAGGGCGAGCGCGTTTTTAAGTACAAGTACGTACCGCCGAAGTACATCCTGGCGCCCGATAGCGGCGGCGGCGGTGGCGGAAAGATGAAAGAGCCGATACCGGAGTGGGAAGGCGAACTGCAAAAGAAGAAGTGGCACGAACGCGGCGAGTTGATGAAGAAGAAATGGGCCGAGGGCCATCCAGAGTAATATACTGTACAAAAACTATTAACGCAACTTACCCCTCACAT
>CBDUXC010000163.1:0-5261 GCA_965371065.1 uncultured bacterium | reverse complement strand
CCCCGTTTTCTTAGCGGGGGTCTTTTGCAGTTTGGCTTCGGTTTTCTCCGCCGTTTTCGCTTTTTTAGCTTTCTTCTTCGGTCGGGTTTCGACTTTCTTCTTTTCGGCTTTTTCCTTCTTTACTGCCTTTTTCTTGGTTTCGGCTTTAGCCTTTTCCCCGGTTTCTTCCTTCTTCGCAGGCTTTTTCTCCGGTTTAATCTCGGCCTTTTCTTCCTTTAAGGGTTCGGCTTCCGCTTTTTTCGCGGGTTCTTTCTTCTCTGCCGGTTCCCTCTCGGATTCGGCTTTTTCTTCCGGTTCTTCCTTTTTCGGCGGTCCCTTCTCCGGTTTTGGTTTGCGTTTTTTCGCAGACGCGGGTTTTTCTTCTACGGGCGCAGGTTCTGCCGCGGCTTCCGTCTTGACCGGTTCGGGCTTTTCTTCCGGAACAGGTTCTTTACCCGGTTCGGCTTCAACAGTCGGGTCCTTTGCCTTTACGGCTTCGCCAGGTACCGCTTTCGCTTTGGGTCCCGCCGGCGGCTTCTCGTGCTTCTCGTGCCCGCGCTCGGCGACAGCTTCGACCTTCGCCTTTTCCTTCTCTTCTTTTTCGCGGCGACGTTTCTCCGCCTGGTCGATGGCTTTGGCCGTACCCTCGTCTTCGCCCAGGCCATAACGACGCCTGAACCGCTCCACGCGGCCGGCGGTATCCACGAGCTTTTGTTTGCCCGTGTAGAACGGATGGCAGCTCGCGCATATTTCGACGGATATGTTCTCCACCGTAGACCTGGTGGTTATTTCGTTGCCGCAAGCGCAACGAATGACCGTCTCCACGTAATTCGGGTGAATATCTTTTTTCATATCAAAGCCTTACGTATAAGAACCCAGTCTATTTACCGTCTCGAAGTTAATGCGGCGGTCTTTTTAGCATATTTCAGGCCGTTTTTCAAGTTATATTTCAATCCTCAACGGAACGCGGGAGAGAGAGACCGTGGCCCGGCCGGGAGGCTGATTTATGTGAAACCTATGGTTTTAGAACGGCGACGTGTTCTTAAAGTTCTATTACGTTATTTTTTCCGCCGGCGGCCTGTTATCAACGCCCCCGGGCTTCAAATCGCAGTCGCAAGCTAGAAATGTTGTTCCCCGCTAGATAACCCCTTTATTATAGTTGATATAACTGGCGAACAGTAATTAAATTCCGTAACGGTTATTGGTCCCATAGAGGTAATTACGGAACTACGAGTCTATAACCATATACGTATCGGCGTAATCGTCCTACTTTCGTTACTAGTAATACCCTGGTTCACATCCGGCGCGTTGTTCGCTGACGAACCGGGTTACGCCGAGGATGAATCGACCTTCGGTACCGACGATACCGGCGCCTCGGACGAGTACCCCGGCGACGCTTACGCGGGGGAGGAAACCGGAGCCGCCGGGGGGCTCGGCGAAGCCAATGTAGACAGCGGCGACGGAGCCGTCGACCTGAAAGCCCAGGAGAAGTGCTACGAAGCCCTTTTCGCGACCGCGCCGGCGCGGCCGTGGTTTCAGGGTATGTTCATATGGTGGTGGGATAATCCGTCTACGGAAGATTGGGGCGGCGGGACCGACGATTCCGGATATACGCCCAACGGCAAACCGGCGGGGGACTTGTTGGAAACACATTATAAGAATTACGAAAAGGGCGGCTAGCAAGTCCTTCTTAAAATCCCGTAGGCGTTTATACCCGGGCCGTATTGAGCCCGGGTTTATTGCGTCGCGGCGGGCGCCGTTTAGTTAATAAAACCCCCTGTTGGCGTATATGCGGAAAGACCGGGGTTTCCGGTCCGCCCACACAACAGCCGTAGTTTATTTCCAATCAACCTCTCCCGAATCGCCTCAACGAAGCTTAATTCAACGGTATATAACCCGGTAAAATATAATCCTCGATATTCCTGGGTACATATTATACTGCCGTAGACGTACCGGCAAAAACGACCTTTTTCCGCAGATTGTGCTATAATATTTGACGGATATGATGAAGTCGGTTTATTTCTTGGCCGTTCTTACGTGTTTGCTCCCGTCCGTCGCCCGGGCCGGCGGGTCGTACATCCCTAGCGGCGCTTTCGCGGTCGTCAGCCCGCCGGTCGACGGCGTTCAAAGTATGCTCGGGTGGAGCGGCGACTTCTCGTACGTAGGCGATAGGCTGGCGTTCTCGGCCGGCTACGGCCGGGGTTCGAGCGTGCATGAAGACGGCGCGGAGTACCGTCGGGACTGGTTGACGGCCGGCGCCGGCCTGCGCGTCGCGTACTTCGGCGGGTTCCTCATCTACCCGACGGTTTTGTTTACGTACGGCAAGTCGAGCCAGTACGACGTTTACGAGGGGTACTTCCAGGAGCCCGATTACCACAACGGCGTCTCCCGGACCGACGTAGAAGCGAAGGAACACGCGTTCCTATTCGGCCTGGCTTTCGGGCGGTACGGCGGTTCCTGGCCGACCCTTAACCTGATGTTCGGCGTCGGCTGGCGTCAGCACAACGAAGAAGGTATCCTCGTAAAAACGTCGAAAATACCTGACGATAAGTACACCGAAGTATTTATCGTAGACGAGTGGAACTACGACATGGTCGTCGGGATGAGGTTATACGCGATGCTGCCGATGTTCGGGCCGGTCGGGCTCGCGGTCGCGTTCGAGGGAACGATCGCGCCTCGCGACGAAGTCTTCATAGATTGGAACGAGGAACTCTTCAAGAAACGCGTCTGGACCGGCCGGGACGTCACCACCTGGATCGGACCCGCCGTGGCGTTCTAAATACCTACCTTTCGCTTACGGTCAGCGTTACCCCACTTAACCGCTTTCGTTATCAACAACGGCGCGAAGAAAACGATTACCGCCGCCCCCATTATCGCCAACGCGTAGTTCAACGGTAAGTAATCTACCGCCAACCCCATTAGCGGCCCGGCCGCGGCGAAGGCCAGCGATATCCCGATACCGGCCAACACTTCGCCCGCGCCGAACGCCCAGAAGTCGTGAGAGAGGAAGATAACCAGGTACCCGGCGCCGGAAACCAGGGCGGCGAAGAACAGCGAAAAGCGACGGCTTATGCGGTCGACGCCGGCGCCGGTGGGCGCCTCACTGGCGACCTTCGCCGCGCAGTAAACCGCTTACAGGAGTATCGCCTCGGCGAAACCGACGCCCCGGCTCCCGTAGAAGATTATTATAATCGGGACGTGGAAGTACTAGAACTTCGCGAGCCTGAAGAGGCATATTTTACGTACGTTACTGAGGAGGGTCGGCATTTTCGTTGCTTACCGACTATTACGTCGTCCCGTTATCAACGGCGTTACCGCGGCGAACGTAACGTCGACGAGGACCGTTATCAACCGCGCCAACGCTATGACCGCCACGGCCAGCGCGGGACCTGTTTCGCTTTCGAGAAGCAAATAAAGCACGCCTTCCCGTACGCCAAGGCCGGCCGGCGCCAGCATAGTCGCCTGGCCGAGTGAGCCGGCCGTAACGAACGCCGCGCCGACCGTAAATACGCGCGAGAGCAGTCCCGGGTCCAGGGCGGCGGCCGCCAGACCATAGACAAGCCCGCCGAGGGGCCAGAGCGCCGCGTAACCGACGAAGAACGCAAGTATAGTCGGTAAACTCAACAGCTCACCCGAGCGTACGGGTTCCCGGCCGAATATACGCATCGGTATATTTAAAACCCGCCTGAGGACGGCGGGGTGAAGGAAACATAGAAGCATAACCACCGCAATGAGTAAAAACGCCGAAAGCGCCGGCGAGACCAGGCCGCGAAACAGGTAAAAGGACGAAAGCGCCGCGAGCGACAACCCGGCGATTACTATCAGCGCGTTTTCTACCAGTATCGAGATAACGGCTTTCCGCGTCGGTACGCCCTCTTCGACGCAGTAGTGGACCTTTCCGGCAACGAGGGCGACCTTTCCGGGGACGTATCGGGCGACGTACGGGAGGAAGAAAGCCTTCCACGCGGGGCGTCTCCCGATCCGCCCCCCCAGCTTCCTTATCATAACTAGCCAGAGCGCGTAAACGGCCCAGTTTATCACGGCCTGGGCCGCCGCGGCGCCTGCGACGAAGCGCCAGTCGAGACGCGACAGATAAACGTTAATCTGGCCGAAGTTGTCGACGAATATTTTAATCAAAACGCCGAGGAGCACGGCCGCCACGGCGAATTTAACCAGCCCTATCGTCCAGCGCTTAAAGTTCGGCAATTATCTTCCGTTCTCTTTCATGACCGCTTCGTAATAGATTTCGGCGACCACCGAGAAGTCAAACCGCTTCGCGACCTCGGCGGCGTTTTCGCCCTGCGGCCCCGGGTCCGCCGAGAGTGCGCGCACAAGGGCGTCGGCCAGGGACCCGGCGTCCCGGGTTTCGCAGAGGAAACCGGTTTCGCCGTCGGTTACCAACTCCGGGATGCCGTCGACCCGGGAACCGACGGCCGGGCAACCTGCGGCGAAGGCTTCCAGGATGACCGTCGGCATTCCTTCGGTCTCGCCGCTCGCGTCCACCACCGACGGGGCCACCAGGTAGTCGGCGGCCCAGAGGTACTCCCTCAATTCGTCGTGGCTTTTGTACCCGGCGAAAACGACGTTCTTCTCCAACCCGGCGGCCCGGGTCTTCGCGGATATCTCGTCTTGAAGGGGGCCGCCGCCTACGAGGACGAGCTTTACGTCGGGGAAGGATGCGACGGCCGCGGGCATCGCGTCTATCAGGTACGTTATTCCTTTCTTCTCGACCATCCGGCCGACGAACAACAGAAGCGGCTCGCCGGCGGCGTAACCAAGTTTCGCTTTCGCTTCGCCGCGGCTCATCTGGCGGGCGAAGTTGGACGTTCGAACGCCCGGCCCCACTCTGACAGCGCCGGACTTCATCCCGCCGGCTTCGTCCAGGCTCTCGGCGATGAAACGGCTCGACGTGAAAACCCGGTCCATCGCGCTTACGATAAAGCGGCCGAGTAAGCGCCTAAGCGGTAAGCGCTTCAGGAGGAATACGCCGGCGGCGTGGCACATTAGTATCCGCGTCCCCGACGGCCGCGCCGCGGCGACGCAGAGACCGGCCGGCAATACCCAGTGCGGGTTGACGAGAGCAGGTTTTAATTTACGGCCCCAGTACCAGACGTTCAGGAAGAGGAACAGGAATAGGAACGGCGCTTGCAACTTCGGGAGCACCCCTTCGCGGAGGTTGGCCATCATCCCCCGGCCGTCGGCCAGGCGCTGGGCCGACGTCGGTAGGAAGTACCGGAACCGAACGACGTTCACGCGGCCGAGGCGTTCCCGGCGCGCGGCGC
>CBDUXC010000162.1:0-5277 GCA_965371065.1 uncultured bacterium | reverse complement strand
ATAGTTATCGTAAAAAATCGGTACTGCCGCGCCATGTATACCGAAGTGCCCCGAGTTATTATGGACACTTACAGGTGCGTCGTAACAACCTATATGGCAATCGACACCGGGATGTACTAAACTCTCTCTACCGCTATTATTGCTAATCTCACCCGAAGCCACGCCGTAGACGTCGATATCAACAGTCGCCGCCGAATTATCGTGAACGTAGTGCCCGGTACCGCCCGTTATCGAAATATCCAGAGTAGTCCAGAAGTCCAGTAGGTTGCCCCAGAGCCAATTCTCTTCGATCGTAATATTATCCCGGTTGTACGCGTATATTGAGAGGGCAAGGGAATAGTCTTCTTCTTCGCCGGTATTACGGTATATGTACGTACCGTTACCGCAGTGGATATTTATACTATCAGGTTCGTTTTCTGAGATGTTTACATCATCGGCGTAAGTAACGTCCAGGGTTAAAGTAGTTGCGCCTCCATCGTCATAGTCATAAAGCCCCAAAATTCCACCGGTAATCGTTATACCGTCGTCGTCGCTCTGGGCGGTGGCCGTACCTTCTTCGTAAAATTGTCCCGATAAATAGAGCGTATCGACGCCGTCACCGTCGTAGGCGTTTACCTGGCTGAAAGCGTAATTTATCGTTTTCCAGGGATTACCGGTAGAACCGTCGCCGGTAGCGTCGCTGCCGTTTTCGGCGTCCACGTAGTAGTCGCCGGCGTATGCGGGTACCGACAGAGTTATTAGCGATACAAAAACGATTACCGAACGCATTTGCGTCGCCCCCTTCCACTCGTTTCGTTCTCGCGAACTCTCGACGGTATTATAGCGGATAATTGATAAAAAAGCAAATTTTTAGCAATAAAGCCGCCGTTACCGGCGGCTTCTAAAGTTAATTTAATAACTTGACCTAACGCTTCTCTTCCCTTACTTCCGCTTCCTCGGCCTCGTACTCCTCAATGGGGGCTTGCCAGCCGCGCTGTTCTATCTCGCCGAAGTCCCTGTACGGGTCCGCGTCGTAGATAGCCGAGTACTCGTCTATGTGCTCGGCGAACTCGCCGGCGTACGCGTCCAGGCCGTCCGCCAGTTCCGTAACCAGCTTGACATTCTCAGGATAACTCGGTTGAGCACCCGTCTTCTCGATGACCTCGCGGAGTATTTCGGGACGGTCAATAATCATGCACGGGCGCCTGAGGTCCTTGTCAAACGGCTGCCGGCTGCGGAACTCTTGGAACATACGGCTGTTCAGGCATTCGATTAACGGTTTTTCCTTGACGTTGTCGATTTTGAACTGGGCGAAGACACACGGCTCGACGTCGCCGTTTACGTTTATATGAAAGTAGCGTTTACCGGAGGCGATGCAGCCGTCGACGTGGGGTCCGTCGTTCCAGAAGTCGCCGCAGAAGACGGTCCGCGTCTCCCGGATCCGGCGTATCCGCGCGCCCATCGTATAGCGCTGCTTGGGCGTCGGCATCAGCGCCAAGTCCGGTTCCTTCCCTATCGGTATATACGTAAAGTACCACCCAATAGTACAGCCTTTCCGTTCCACGAAGTCTACGAACTCAGGGCTTGTGATACTGTCCAGGTTGTACCGCGTCAACGTAGAGCTGAAGCCGAAGCAGACGCCTTCTTCGCGCATATAATCAAACGCTTCGCTGACCGTTTCGAAGACGCCGTCGCCCCGGCGCATATTCGTTTCTTCCTTGAGACCTTCGAGGGAACAGCACGGGATGAGGTTACCGGCTTTCGCGATCCGTTTGGCCATCTTCTTGTCTATGAGGGTTCCGTTGGTGTACATCTGGAACATTATATCGTTATGTTTCTCGATGAGGTCCATCATCCCCGTGTAGAAGAGAGGCTCGCCGCCGGAGACAATTACGAAGTGGATGCCCATATCCTTGGCCTGCTGCAGGATATCGTCGAAGACCTCGTACGGCATCTGGTGTTTCTTCGTGTATTTTTCGGCGTAGCAACCGGGGCACTTGATGTTGCACGCCATCGTAGGCGAGATGACCATAATCGTCGGCGGATAGAAGCCGATGTCGTGCTCGATTTTGTGCCGCTTATCGGCGCCGACGAGAGTTTCCTTCACTACCAGGTTCCGTACGATTTTACGCCGGACGTTCGGGTTGAAGTCCCGCATAAAGCGCCGGGCGATTTCCATCAGCGGATGGTTGATGTCCAGCCGGTACTTGAAACCGTTTATCGCGTCGACCCAGAGGGGGTCCGTAGTTATCTTCTCGGCTACGTTAATAATCCGCCTGAGGTTCCTGTCCGGGTCGCCGGAAGACGCCAGGTCCATCATCCGGTTGATCGCCTGGTTGAGCATGAATTCTTTGGCTTTAGCTTTCAGCCCCACCTTCATCAACTCCTGTCATATAGAAAAACGTCTAAAGCGTAATACACCACTTTAACGCGCCCTAAGCGCGCCGTCCATCAATTAAGACGGCTCGTATTATAGATAAGTTTAACGGAAAAATCAAGCGAAATCGACCAGCAAATTACCGATACGCCGCCTTGACGCGGCCGAGGGACGCGGGGGCGACGGCGGTGGCCGTTTCTACTACTGAGACGTTATCTATCCACCAGTTAACCGGGAACCAATAGCGATCGTCCCAAGGTTCGAAGAAAAAGCTGAAATAGGCTTCAGTAGCACTTAGCGGAGGATGTATTGTTGCTTCTACTTTTCCCCAATCGCTTCCCCCAAAATGTGGATCGAAGTTTACGGGATCGCCTACATCAAAAACGACCCGAGCGTAAGATTCCCTCAACGGCCCCGTTTCTTCCCTAGAATAATACCGGAACGTATAAAGGCTTGCATCGGATATCGGGACCTTCGGCGAACTCAAAAAATACCATTCATGGCTTTTTTCCATCGTACGGTAAAAAAGTAGGGACCAATCTGATTGATAACCGCCTTCGTAGTGCATAATATTGGACTCAGACCATCCCGCCGGCGGGAACTGGTCGCCCTCGAAGCCCTCGTGGAAGATGACTTCGTACGCGGCGGCGGGGAATAGATACGTTAACAGTAATCCCAATATTACGACGAACCTTTGCATATACCCCTCCAGCGTCTACATCGATTATACCGGGTTTAACCCTTCCAGTCAAATGACTTCGCGAAAAAGACTCGTAAAAAAGGGTTGACATCTAACGAATGATATGATATATAGAAATATCGTATATCGAAATATGATATTCCTAAAAGAATTATTCAGGGGAGGTAGTTTTGGACGACGAAGTTTATCGGCTGCACGCGGAGGTTTGTAAGGTTATGGCCCATCCACGGCGCCTGGAGATAATAAACGCCCTTCGCGGCGGCGAAGCGTCACTCGTAAAGCTCGTAGAAGCGTTAAACGCGCCCAAACCCAACGTTTCCCAACACCTGAGCCAGATGCGCCAGCGCGGGATCGTCGAAAGGCACCGCAAGGCCGGCCAGGTTTACTACCGATTGACCAACCCGAAGATCGTCAAAGCCTGCGACCTTATGCGGGAAGTACTCCTGGAGCAACTTGAAAGGCAACGGGTGATCGCCGACAAGATAAGCTCGGCGGTCGTCTAATCGCCGCGCCCCCGTTTTGGAAGGAATAGGACGATGGCCGAAAATAGTATCCTTTTCATTATAAACGACGCGCCGTACGGGTCCGAAAAGGCGTATAACGCGTTACGGATAGCGATGAGGTTGCAACGGGAACACCCGGGCGTTGACGTAAGGATAAACTTGATGGCCGACGCCGTAACGTGCGCAATTCCGGGCCAAACGACACCCGACGGTTATTATAGCATTGAAAAGATGCTTAAAAGCGTATTGTCGAAAGGCGGTGAGGTCAAGGTTTGAGGTAGTTGTGTCGACGCCAGGGGCCTGGCGGAAGGAAACTTTGTGAAAGGGGTCGAACTCGGTACGATGACCGAACTTGCCGAACGGGTCGTCGAGGCTGATAAAGTTTTGGTGTATTAAAGGCGTTTTTTGCAATCCGTTCAGGTTTATTTAAAGGATATGACTACATTAGAGATCGGCCGTAATTACGGCCACAATCAACGGAGGATAAACTTATGAGACGCAATATCAGTTTGAGGTCCGTAGGTATCGGTATGACCGTTTTGTTCATCTTATCCGGTTTCGCGGGCGGTTCGCTGGCGTACCCGCCGGCCGTGGGTATTGTGAGCCCGGCTACCTCTTGTCTTAGTTGCCACGCCGACAACGGGCCCTGGCAGGATGAGGGAAAGTTGATAATAGACCTTCTGGACAAGGCTTCGATGGAGTCCCTGAAACAACCCGACGGCAGCTTCCTCGTCGAGGTGGCCCGGGGCGAACGTCAGACGGTCCTTACCGTTATCGGTTGGGTAAAGGGTGATGAAGCGCCGCCCGAGAAGAACGGGTGGCTCTACGTGGACCTCGCGACGATAGAGACGGACGCTCTTTCCAAGTTCGCCGCCGGTTGGGCGGTGAACTTGCCGCTGGGATGTCGTGTGGTCGGCGATAGCCTGGCCGGATATGAAGGGATTAGCATTACCTCCGCGGCTATGACGGTCGAACCGGGTGATGACGCGGCCGACGCCGAAGTCGTATTGCAGGTGATGCTGACCAAGGGCGAACCCACCAAGGGCAACCCGAACGAGGGTATGTTCGCGAACTACTTCGAGCGCATAGTCGTTCTGAAAGTGCGGGAGTAAAGAGGGCCGAAAAGGGTTTTACAGGAACGCTTAAAATTTCAAAAGAATTTATTTGATTTTAAACGGCGCGTATGATATACGTAATACAGGTATAAGGTATAACAATAGGATTAATGTAATTCTAACCATAAGGAGGAAAAATGAATAAGACAACCACGGTACTTCTCGTCTCGGCGGCGGTCGTCGTAGGCATCGTTATAACCGGGTTCGCGGCGGTAATGTTTACGCCCGCCGGTTATATGCTCTTCGGCACGTCGCCGATGTGGGGCCATACGACGTGCGACCACGGTATGACCGGGCACCACGGCACGATGGGCGGCTCGGACTGGCGCGGTTGCCCCAACAACGGGCACGACGTTTCTAAGAGCGGCTACGGTATGATGCACCGCCGGGGTATGATGGGCGGCCCCGGTATGATGCACGGCTGTTGTATGATGGGCGGCCCGGGAATGATGGGCGGCCACGGTATGATCGGCGAACATAAAGGATAATAACCAAAAAGACAGTTAACTCCTACGCTGGAGGGGTAATCCCTCCGGCGTAGGTCCCGTCGTTATCGAGGAACGAGAAAGGAACAAATGAAGAATATCAACTCAACAAAAACGG
>CBDUXC010000161.1:0-5311 GCA_965371065.1 uncultured bacterium | reverse complement strand
GTCATATATGTGAGACAGGCTTTCTTCCTACGACCATCTTTATCCAAACTCTCTCGGCATAATTAATCACGATAAAAAAGGCTTTACATTATCGTCGCTACCTGCTAGATTTTACAAGAGAGATAAAGGTATTAATCAAAGTAGATTATTTATGAACGAAGAAGTGGAAATCCGTATATTGGCTTCGGAAGCAAACGCGAAAGGCGACCTGTTTAACAGGTTGATTACGGCTTTATTCCAAACGCTTGGATACGAAATAACGGGGATTAACGTAAGTAGAACTGGTCGCGAAATCGATATCATCGCTGTAAACGAAGCCGAAGAAAGACGCGTTGTCGCGGAATGTAAAGGGCATAAGAAAAAAGCCGGCGGCGACGCTTTAAATAAATTCGCGGGCGTAGTAGAAATCGAAAAGGGGCGCGAAGAAGGGACCATCGGCTATTTTATCTCGCTTTCCGGATTTACCGGGAGCGCACTTGAACAAGAAAAAGAAATAGATAGAAATCGTTTTATCCAACTCGACGGTAAAGACGTCATTGTTAAGTTGGTCCAAGGCCGCGTAATCAAACCTATTGAGCACGCAACAGAACAAGCCGGAAGATATGCGGTTGATTTAAGCGATGCGCACAAAATAGATGAAGAATATGAACTACTTGCTCACGAAACTGGCTGGATATGGGCAATATATTATTCGCTTAATAAAAAAAGAACCCACTTCGCCCTTATTCACGCCGACGGCGAAGCATTAGCCAAAGAAAAGGCGGATTTGATTACCACGGCTGACGAAGCCGTAGGAGGTATTTTATCGTCTTTAACTTATCTCGCCCCCGCAGACCCACCGCCAGACCTGACAGCGCAAATAGAAGAAGCTAAAAACAAATACTTCGAGTATTTAGCGGCCGATTGCGGCGAAATAACTTTCGAAGGAATACCTACCGATACCGGATTAGCGACAGAACGCGTACCCCTCGAAAAAGTATTCGTACCTTTGTTTCTAAACCCGTACACGTACGAAAAAAGGACGCAATCGACCGAAGATAAATCGGAACCAGAAGTCGAAGTAGTGAATAGACGTCCTGTCGGCGAAGTATTATCCGAAAATTCCCGACTTGCTATACTAGCTACGCCTGGCGGAGGTAAAACAACCCTTCTTAACAGGTTAGCCGTCGCTTATGCGTTTCCGGAACGCCTTGACGAAACCGACGACGTCTTACCTGACCGTACCTGGCTTCCTATATTAATACACTGCCGTGACTTGAAAGGGATAGCGCGTTCGCCTATACGAGAGCTAATACTCTCGGTACACAGGCGAGCCGAAATGGACCCAGAGTTAACTAAAGCTTTCGGGTTATTTATAGACCGCGAATTCAAAGGTAACAATGTCCTGATACTAATCGACGGTTTAGACGAGATAGCAGACGAAGGGGATAGAGTCGCTTTCGTAAAACAGTTACGTACTTTCCTCAGCGTTTACCCGACCGTTAACATTGTTGTTACTTCGCGCGAAGCCGGATTCCGTATCATCGGGGGTGCGTTAGCGAACGAATGCACTCATTATAAAATCGCCGATTTCGACGATGACGATATAAAGCGGCTAGTAAAACGGTGGAGTATCGAAGTCGAAGGTGATTCTCCTGAAAAATGTACGGACGCCGATGAATTGATTGATAAGATTTTAAACAACTCACGTATAAAAGAACTAGCCGTAAACCCGCTTCTACTTACGACTCTTTTAGCGGTAAAACGGTGGGTTCGCGACCTCCCTCCACGCCGCGCCGACCTATATAAAGACGCAGTAGAAATGCTATTACGAACGTGGAATGTTGAAGGTTTTAAGCCCCTAAAAACAGACGAAGCAATACCCCAATTAGGGTACGTAGCATATTCGATGATGGTTGATGGGGTACAAACTATAACGGAATCCCGGTTAAAAGAACTCCTATATAAAGCTAGGGAGGAGATGCCAGATTACCTAGGTTTTATAGAAGATTCGGTTGACGATTTTATAAATAGGGTAGAGCACCGTAGCAGTCTTTTAGCTATGTCTGGTTTTATATTCGAGTACGGTACGAAACAAGCTGTATATGAATTCCGTCATCTAACATTTCAAGAATACCTTGCGGCAATCGCCGTAGCCAAAGGGTATTATCCTGATCGTAAAGACGACGATAACATCCTTATCCCCCTCAAGCCTTATATTGAATACGAACATTGGAAAGAAGTTGTTCCCCTTGTTGCGGTCATCGCAGAACGCAATGCAAAACCCCTTGTAGAATACTTAATCGAATTATGCGAAGGAACTAGCAAATTCCTAGAGTATACGCAACCTGAGGAAAAACCACTTTACTTTTTATTATTAGGCCAATGCTTAATCGACGAAATAACGATTACGCCCGTATTACTAAAAAGGGCACTCTTTAATATAGCGAATGCTATCTATAGGGATATGAATCCTATTATTAGATTAATAAGTAAAGGTAAATACGGCGATATCCTTTACGATGTTGTAAAAAGAGCATATTCTACTTCGACGGGTAATTTGCTGAACCTAGGAGCCGCGCTATTTAACATTTCATTAGAAAGATCAGGGTGGAACGTGAATACCGGTATTAATTCCACGATATTAACTAACGTAATCAATTATATAATATCAGAAGATATTAACTCGAAGGCGGAAGGTGCGTTAATAACGATGCATCTAGCTTATCGTCATTTACATTACGGGGGTATCGATGTATCAAAAGAAATATTACCGCTTTTAAAAAAGATTGGAGACGGCCTCGTCCCTATCTTAAATTCGGATGAACCTTTTCTCCAATTTTCCGCCGCTTGGGCATATGCTTGGCTTATGGACGCTCGTTTATGGTCGCACGAAGAATCCGTTGGGTTTCTTAAGCGTTTATTCGATCTTTGGAAGAATTCTAGCAATATCGAAGTAAAGGATAAAACCTTGTGGGCTATCGGAACTTCACAGATAATCAATAGAGGATTAAACCCTTTACCGGTCCCGGACGAATCGGATTTAGAATTCATAGCTAATTATAGGCACGCGACTCCGCGGGAAAATTCGTTTGTCGAATTACCGCTTTTAACTATCGCTTTCTATTGGAAAAAGCCGTATTCGAACGGAAAAATAGCAAATAAACTACTAGACTTATATCATTCTTTTAATCCTTATTCTAATATCTTCCGGAGAAAAATAGTAGCAATGCTTAAACAACTAGGTAAACCGGGGCAAAAGGCACTTAAAGAAATCGAAGAACGAGAAAAAGACGATAATGATCCGTCCTCCGAATAACAACCTAGTTTAATACCTTCTCCTCCCCTCGACGTCTCCCCCCGTCTACGCTAAAATCCGGCTGTAAATAAGCAATCTATACGAGATACCAGACGACGACAAACGAGGTGACGCTTGAAGGCGTCGGCTACACAACATTATGGTGGCAAACAAGATAACCGTAATCGGCGCGGGTTTAGCCGGGGTGGAAGCGGCGTCTGCCGCGGTACGAGCCCGCGGATCCTTCTCCAATCTCGACGCGTCAAACCTCGCCGCTTCTGTTTCTATCGCGGGTAGCGGGGACTTTCCAGTCGCCGACGGCGCAAGAATTGCGCCGCTACCCTCAACTGGATTTAGCCCGTTTAAACTTGACCCTACTTCACTCCCTACCCCAACTCCACCCTCTCAACGGTCCCCGGCATCTCGGGCCAGATGAAGCGGCCGACGTCTAAAAAATCCTCGACCACGTCCGTTACGAAGAAGCGGGGTTCAGCCCCCGGAGCGTCTGCCAGTGCGCCCTCGGCCGCCAACACGTCCGCGGCCCTCGCGGCGACGACCTCGGCCGAGTCTACGAGCTTTACGTCCGGTCCGCATACATCTCGTATAACCGGTTTAAGAACAGGATAATGGGTACAGCCCAGTATGAGTGTGTCCACGTCTTTCGCGAGAAGCGGCTCTAAGTACTCCCGGGCGATCGCCTCGACGACGGGGCCGCCGGTCCGCCCCTCCTCTACCATCGGTACGAAAAGGGGGCAGGGGTTGGAGCATATTTCAATATCGTCGGCTTCTTCCTTTATCGCCCGTTCGTAAGAACCGCTGCGTATGGTAGCTTTGGTGCCGACGACGCCCACCCGCCGGTTTTCCGTCGCGGCGACGGCTCCCTCGGCCCCCGGTTCGATTACGCCGACGAGCGGTACGTTCGCCCGCTCCGCAAGGTAGTCCATCGCGACCGACGACGCCGTGTTGCACGCGATTATCACCAACTTCGGCCGGAAGTGGAGCAGGAACTCGACGCACTCGCCGGCGAAACGCCGGACCGTCCGTGGCGACTTCGGCCCGTACGGTACGCGAGCGGTGTCGCCAAGGTACACCATCTCCTCGTCGGGTAAAACCCGATACACCTCTCTGGCGACGGTAAGCCCGCCGACACCGGAGTCGAATACGGCTATCGGCCCTTTGGTCAAGCTATCCTTTCCCCTTTTCCTCCCACCCGGGCGGCGGGACGAACCGGACCGTCGGCCCGAGTTCGCTTATTATCGCGAAGTCGCAGTAGACGGTCCCGTTCTCGCCGTTGAACGCAATCTGTCTGTTACTTTCCACCAATAACTTTACGGCGAAGACGGTCGGCTCGTTCTCCGCGACGGTCTTGTAGATAGTGTTGACGGCGAAGAGCTCGCCTGTGGTCCCGAAGCTCTTCGATTGTACTTCTTCGGAGAAGTTAAGGGTCGCGACGCCGCCGTTGACGAAGACGCTTATCAGCTCGGCTTCCGGCGGGAGCGTAGGCGAGTGCGCTTCGTCGGTCGGCCCGGCTATTAGCTCCTCGACCACCTGCCGTATCCGTTCTTCGGGCGTTTCGAGCGTTTTCAGTTCTCTGGTTTCAACGACCAATTCCGTGTACTCGAAGTCGGCGAAGTAAATTGCCGCTTCGTAAGTCTCCGGTTCGCCGGTTACTTTTCCGATCCCCGCGCGGATCGCGTCGTAGTGGCGCAACGACTGCCAGACGAGCAGCCCGGTAAGAACCGCGGCCCCGAACGCGAAAAGGACTTTCGATCTGGTAGAGAGTTTCGGCACGGTGAAATCACGGGATTTTAACCCGGTAACTGCAATGAATCCACCGATAAAGGCCGTTTATAACCTAAAACCTCAACATCCAACATAATCGGCGGTCCGGAGACCGCCGCCTACGAGTCGTTTTATTACAACAACCCGTCGGCCGGTTCGGCCTCCCCACCTTTCCCGGATATGGACGCGAGGCGGCCAGATATACGCGTCAGCTCGGCGGTCGCTTCGTCGTATTTACCCGATAAGTTCCTC
>CBDUXC010000160.1:0-5326 GCA_965371065.1 uncultured bacterium | reverse complement strand
ATCGTCCCGTACGTCCGCGGTAGGGAACGCTCCAGACCGGCCATAGACGTCTTAACCGAGGTCGACGAACTCGTCCGGACCGGGTACAAAGACATCACGCTGATAGGCCAGAACGTGAACTCCTACCGCGACGGCGACGTCTCCTTCGCCGAACTACTCCGACAGGTAGACGACCTCTGCGACGGGGCGTTCCTTCGCTTCACCACAAACCACCCCAAGGATATGGGAGAAAATGTCGTCGGCGCGATGGTCGACGGGCGTAACGTAGCCCGGCACCTTCACCTCCCCCTCCAGGCCGGTTCCGATAGGATTCTCGCCGAGATGAACAGAGGATACACGGCGACTGAATACGTTAAGCTTGTGGGCGCGATAAGAAAAGCGGTTCCGGGAATTTGTTTGACAACAGACGTAATGGTCGGGTTCCCGACGGAATCCGAACGGGAGTTCGAAGAGACGTTGGGGTTGATAAAGGAAATTGGGTTCGACGGCGCTTACACATTCGTTTACTCACCCCGCGAAGGGACCGCGGCGGCGAAGCGCCCGGACGACGTTCCGCCCGAAGAAAAACGACGCCGTATAACCGAATTGATAACCGTCCAGCGGGAGATATCGCTGGAGAAGAACGAAGTTTTCGTCGGAAGGGAAGTTATTGCGCTTGTAGAGAAGCCCAGCCGCCGAACCGACGACGAGACCGCCGGGCGGATAAGCGAGAATAAGACCGTAAACTTCCCCGGGACTTACGCGCCCGGCGAAATGCTACCGGTCAAAATCGTCGAAGCGTCTTCGTGGACGCTTCGCGGTAAGGTCATAGGGCCGGCCGAAGCTTAGGGTACGCTAACCCTTTTTACGTTTAAAGGACCCGAGGAACGCGTGTATCAGTATCGAGACGGAGATGCAGTCTAACGACACTATGAACGGGAAAACGGCGAAGTCGCACCACGGGTAACCGAGGTTAAACAGACCGGCCAATCTGAATATAACGAATAGAATAGTACCCATATCTCACCTCATCTGGCTGCGGTTAAATAGTACATCGGTAAACGATAACTTCTTGTCCCTTCTTCGATCGTCTTGCGTCGGGCCGCGGCGATTTCCTCTATGCGTTTTTCAGGAACCGTCGCCGCAAGCAACCGCCGCAGGTTATTCATTTCGGCTTTCTCTTCCTCCGCTAATCGCTTCTGCGTCCAACTCGCGTCCAACGTTCCGGTAGAGATGTTTTTAAAGCCTATGTCGTTGACGTACTCCCCGATTTTAGTCCCGACCCCCGGGTCGGCGCCGTACCTTTCCAACGCGTTTATTACCTCGTCCTTTGACGATGCTTCCGGCGGCTCGTCCACCAGCGAGTAATAATCGGGTTCGGCGAAAATTAAAAGCCGTCCGCCGTCTCTCAGTACACGCAGCGCTTCGGCGAAAACCGTACCCGGGTCAACCAACCACATTACCGCAAACGCAAGCGCAACTATGCCGAAAGCCCCTTCGCCGAAAGGCAACGCCGACGCGCCGGCGGTAACGTATTTTCCTTCCCGTTTCTTCGCCGCGTACGCAAGAGCTTCCGGCCTTACGTCGACGCCTACGGCGTATTCGTGTACGCGGCCGTCGAGTTCTTCCGTTAACCCGCCGGTCCCGCAGCCGATTTCGAGAGCTCTTCCATAATTACGGATACCGACGTTCCGGTAAATGCGCTTCCGGTGCGCCACGTACCACGCGAGCTGTCGTTCCTCCTCGTCCGGTCCGCCGAAGACGCCGGCGGTCTCGAGTCGCCGCGCCCACTCGATTAAGCCATCCATAATTACGGGTTGGACGCGTAGTCCGGACAGCAGACGGTCCCCTCCGCGGTTATCACCAGCGGGCACCCCGCACCGCAGATTTCTATATCGGGACACCCGTCGCACTTCTCGGGCGCGTAGTCCCTACCACGAATACTCTTCGCGACCCGGTGGTTATATATATCGGACCAGTCGTCGGTCAAGATGTTCCCCAACGGTTCGTAGTAGGACTGGCACGGCAGGACTGTCCCGTCCGGTTCGATGCACATATTGTACTTCGCCGCCGTACAATACTTGACCCCCACGTCCAACTCAAGCGGGTTGAACCGGCAGTACTGGGTGGGCGTGTACCACGTAAACGTCATCCCGGCCGCGTAGCATGCGTCCCGCATCCTCGCGACGTACGGCCCCAGCTCCGACTCGCGTAAAGCGAAATCTATCGTCGTCGCGTCGCCGGAGTAGATTATCCCGTTGGCGGCCACGTTCTCGACGCCCAGCGTCGATAGGAACGAGATAAGCTCTTCCAGGCCGTCGGCGTTTTTCTTCGTTATAGTGGTGTTCGTAACAAGGTAAACCGGGCTCGCGACGACGTTCTTTATCCCCCCGACTGTCTGTTCCAACGCGCCTGGTACGCCCACCATCTCGTCGTGGACGGCCGGGTCAGCGGACTCGATAGGTATTTGTACGTGGTCCAAACCCGCTTCGGCAAGAGCTCGTAAGTAATCCCCGTCCGCCATCTTCCGGCCGTTGGTCAGGACGCCCGCGATGACACCCAGCTCCTCGGCGTGGTCCACCAACTCGAGCAGGTACGGACTTTCAGTCGGCTCGCCGCCGGTGAACGTTACGTGCGGAACGCCTATGCCCCAGAGCTTGTCTATAACGCGCTTGAACCCGTCCAGGTCAAGTACCTCGCCGTCGCGGTGGACGACGTTGTAGCAGTGAGGACAGGAATTATTGCACCCATATGTCAACGCCACGTCCATACGGTAGGGTACCGTTACGTCTATCGTAAACGGTTCCACGCGTTGAGCTCCCAGATACGATACGGGGCACCGCTTGTCGCCGGCGGCCATCATCTCGATGGTTTCGCGAAGGCGCGCCAGGTCGTCGGCCAGCTTCTTTTTCGAGACGCCCCGATACCGCTTTCTCATCGTCGCTACTATTTCTTCGTCGCCCAGGCCCTCGATAATGTAGCGGGACATCTCGGCGCCGGTCCGGTTCAAGTGCAGCACCCTGGACGCGTTTATCATCAGGATGCCCTCGCCGCCATGGTCTATCCGAAGGTGTAGCCGGACATCGAAGCCCTCGCCCTCCTTGCGTAGGTGGTAGATACCCTCGGTCAGCGGCTTCTTTTTGGTTATGAACGCGTCTTTGAATTTAGTAAGTACGGACATTTATGTCCCCTTATTATAAAGACCCCTTTTTTACCGTCCCCCGCCGGCGCAGGCGCAGGCGCATCCGGCGCAAGCGCACGCGCAGGCGCATCCGCCGCCGCCACCGCTGGATCCGCCGCCCCGGCTTACCGGCGGCGGGTTGGTTACGGCGGTTACTTTTCCGGTAAACGATTCTATCTTACCGACGACGCCGGAGCTGATGCCCTCGACCTTCGATATAATCCCGTGGGCGAAGCCGGAACCGGGAAGCTGCGGTAAGCTTATCTCGCCCACCGACGGCGCGGTAACCCCCGCCGCCGGTGTGGAAGGCGTCGCGTAAACCCACCAGGCCGGCGTCGGTACGTAGGTTACACCGCCGAAGATATCGTTAGTACGGTCGTCGAAGTTATCGTCGAGCATCGTCCACTCAAGGCTATTTGAGAATTCCTCGCCCTTGAGTTCGGGCGTCGCCGCTTCGGTAACTAAACGCCATGCGGTGTTGACGATGGACCGGTAGTACTCGACGGTCTCGCTGTACGAGAAACCGCTCATCTTGGTCTCCAGCTCGTCGATCATATCGACGATAACGTCCTGGAGTTTGTCACGGTCAAGGTCACCGTCGGATTCGATCACCTCAATGAAAGCAGTTTCGTACGGGCGAAGGCCGTTGGTTGAAATCTCCTGGGGTTTCAACTTGAGCGGATCTTCGGAAACCAGGGCAACGGCGCCCTTCTTCATCAAACCGAACATCACCATCGTCAGGACCTTATCCAGCGGTTTCTCAAGTAACAGAGCCGCTTCCGGCGCCGCAAGGCCCCGTTTGATGCCGACGCCTTCGACCTTGGCCAGCGGCGGCAGGTACTTCATCCGGCGCCGGCGCTTACTTATTACGCCGATTACGCCTATGAGCACGAAGATGCCGATAGGGAACAAGCAGCCGATAAAAGACATCCCGTACTCGATTATCATAATGAAAAACCCTAATATCACGGCTAACCACTCGAACTTGGGCGGCGGTTTGACTTCCGTAACGAAATCTCTCGGGAAAGATACGCCTACCGTGTACATCCGCGACGGCGACGCGTCCGGTATCCGGTACTCGTAAACAACGTTCCCGTCTTCCCGAACGTACATATTGGTAGGGACGGCTTTGGATTGGTGGTAGCGAGTCATATCGCCGGTAACACCGGGCGGAAAGACGACCCGAATCGTCAGGTCTTTCGCGCCGTAACAGTATTCGCTCCCGAAGTAGTTGGTTCCGAAGACGACGGACGCGTAGTTCTCGTCGTCCTCATCCTCGTAGACCATATGATCGTTCCGACCGTGGACGTGAAGGACCGCCGTTTCGCCGGCGTATATCGGTATATAAGGGTCCGTATCAAGGTGTATTTCCACGCCTACGCTGATGTACTCCGAAACCCGAATGTCGGTTACCGGGGTCCCGTTCAGCTCGGCGGTTACGGAACTCAAGTCGTAATCGTTGGACGGGAACCCGACGTCGATAATGTCTATCGGGTCCGCCGACGGGTCGTTGTAGAAGACCGTTTCGTAGTCTATGTCAAGGCTGGAGTCCTGATTTATAGTAACCTCGACGGTTTCCACGGGTACCATAAACCAGTAGTAGGTCGCGCCGGCCGGCCCCGCCGAAAGCAACGCGACTGATATTATCGCCGCGGCGAACACCCGGGAAAAACCCTTAATCCTCCTCGTTACCATTTCGGCTGCTCCTCGAGATGATACGTCGTACCGCAGTACGGGCACGAGATTACGGCGGCGCCGGCCTTTACCTCTATACTGTCCTTCCCCAGTATCGCGCCGCAAGCTTTACACTTCAGCTGTTCGGTGGACATATCGCCGGCAAGTTCGACCCGTTGGACTATCTCGGTCTTCTTCTCCGCCTGAGCGGACCGATAGCCGCCGTACATAGTGGCGCCGGCGACGCCGAGAAACACAAGAGCCACGACTATCAAACAAGCACCGACGCCCAGACGGGAACCGGGGTCGGGTGCCGCCGAGTCCGTCGCGGCGATTATAAACAGGATTCCGAACAGAACGAGAACCAATGCCAGCAAAACTAAAGGTAAGCCGACGATGCACCCCCACGGGTTCATTTATTAACCTCTTTTGGTCCAAGTCTCGGAACGAGCCGAAATAACTATTTTATTACTGCCGAATATCCGTGTCCTC
>CBDUXC010000159.1:0-5331 GCA_965371065.1 uncultured bacterium | reverse complement strand
TATGTATGAAAACCGTCAGGACCATAAGCTCCGCCGCGTACCGGTGTATCGAGCGTAACAGCCACCCGTACGGTACGTCGTTCATAATGTAACGGACGCTGTCGTACGCCGCGTCGGGCGAAGGTTTATAATATATGGCCAGGAGGACCCCGGTTACGACCTGAACCATAAATAGTAAAAGGGTGATCCCGCCGAAGCAACTCATCCACGTATATTTACCCGGGATAGGTTTTTTAAGTTGTTTACTTATTCCTTCCCGAACGTCCAAACGGGTATCTAATTCGCCGTAGAGAAACCCGGTGAACGAACTTACCAGGTTGACGATAGCGTGGAGGTTGAGCCGTTCGCCGAGCCAGCCGATAATTATGTCCCAAAAACCTTTTTTCTTCGCCGGTTCTTCCATCAGCTATCCTCCGACGTAAACTATACCGTCGACGACGGCGACCTCGTACGATTCCAGGGGCGCAGGCGCGGGGCCGGACTTGACGTTACCGCGCAGGTCGAAAAAGGCCGCGTGGCAGGGGCACCATATTTCCTTCTCGGTGTCGTATTCGACGATGCATCCCAGGTGAGTACAAACCGCCGAAAGGGCGACAAACCCGAAGGACGCGTGGATAACCCATACGGGTTTATCTTTATAGACCAACTTCTTGCCCGTGCCTTCGGGAAGTTCTTCGGCCGGGCCGGCTTCGATACGGCCGCCGGTTTTGCCGTTTTTAGCGGTGGACGGCCAGACGTACCTTATTATTGGATAGGCGAACGTGGCGCACAAGGCGGCGAACCCGGCACCGATAAAATAATTCAGGAATTCGCGCCGCGTCTTCCCTTCACCTTTTTCACTCTCGGCAGTCAAATCATGCCTTCCTTGTGAATATATTCACGACAATAAATACCTTTTTAATGTATGTACGATGTTCGTACTTCTAGGAACTAACTATCTTTTGTGGTCAAACTAAACGGTCGCCGGGCTCCGTCGCTTGACCGGTTCGTGGAGCAAATTCGTATCATAGATAATCTAATAAGTCAAGTATTAACCACCGACCGGCGGCCGATTGCTCCCGGACTACGTTCGCTCGATAGGGAACCGGCTTATTTACGGAACGCGCGTCGAAATAAAATCACGGTAAACTGCCGATACGAGCGGAAGGAAACCGGCTCGTAGAAATATTGAATAATCAAATATTTAACCCTCAACGAAGATAGCGATCTGCCTGACTATCAAGACGCCAACGACCCGGGCGCTAACGCTGATTTCTTGTGGGATAACTTCCCCGGTGAACCCCAGGCCGTTGACTTCGATCCGAACGCCGCTTGGGCCAACGGCGATATGGTTCCCGGTTACATCTACACGGTGCCGTCGGGGAGCCGCGGCTATATTTCCATCAAAGGTTCCTACGATGCCGTTACTAAAACTTGGACCGTCGAGTTCAAACGTGCGTTGAACACCGGGAACGCCGACGATGCGGTTATAACGATGCAATAATAAAGTATGCACCGATTTACACACGCGATGTGTATTCCCAGAGCGCCGACATTGTCGGCGCTTTCTCTATTAGCAAGGTTGTAGTTGACCAATTATTTTATCACAAAAACAGTTTTGCACGACGTTTTTCCAAGGAGGATAGGAACTCCCTCTATTTAGCCCGCCGCTTAAGATGTCCCCGACCTCTGAACGGTAAAGCCCGGACACAAGTCTCTTAAAAAGCCTTCGAGAGCGGACGGTTAAAAAATAAGGCGGCGATAACATACGACCGTCCGCGAAAACTACGCCGGTAAACTACGCCGGCGTTGAACCATCTACAAGGGACGTTTGTTAACAATTTCACGGGCTTAACGGTACTACCAAAAATAATCAGGGAACCGCTATTTTTTACTTGACACGGCTTTCGTTAGGGTATATATATGACCTGAATAGTTACGTTTTTCACAAACATTAGTAAATTAGTTATATATATCGGTATATCCGATAAGCGGTTAAACAACGGAGCGAGAAAGGAGCGTCCGATGAGAACCTACGTAATGGTAACGGCAATTATATCCGGTATCATAATAACTGTAGGTGTAATTGGTTGCGCAAGTGAGATAACCGGCCCGGGCACCGCGGGCGGGCGCTACATGGGCGCCGAGGTTTGCCGTTTGTGCCACTCCACCGCGTACAACGACGCGATGACGACGGCCCACTTCAATACGATGGTGGACGACCCGGACAACCCTTACGACTTCATATCGATATGGGAAGAAGACGGCAGCCCCAGCTACTGCTTGCCGTGCCATACGACCGGATATGACGATACCGTCGAAAACGGCGGCGCCGACGAACCGGGAAGGCTTAAACTTATGTCGGGTGTTCAGTGTGAGGAGTGCCACGGCCCGGGGTCCGACCACGTTGACGGCGGCGGCGACATGACCAAAATAGAAGTTAATTACAGCAGCGAGTTGTGCGGTTCGTGCCACACGGACGCGCACCACCCGACGTACGACGAATGGGAAGAGTCGGACCACGCGATATCCCTCGAAGATTTGCTTGATAGCGGTCACGCCGGTGACCATTGTTTGGAATGCCACTCGGCCGATTATTATTACGACCGGACGGTAACGGTGGAAACGGCCGTTTACAGTATCGAGTGCGTACGCTGTCACAACGCCCACGGCTCGAACGAAGAGTATCAGCTAATACTTCCGGCCGAAGAGATGTGTTCCTCGTGCCACAACGCCGGAGGCGCGCAGGTCGGCAGTACGCCGCACCACGCGTCCCTTGAGATGCTCCTCGGATACGGCGGATACGAATGGGCCGGCGAGGATTACCCCAACAGCCCCCATAAGGACCTGATCGAAGAACTCTGCGTCAGGTGCCACATGTACACCGAAGCGTACGAAGACGAAGAAAACCCGGCGATCGCGGGCCACAGCTTCGAACCGGACCTGTTCGTCTGCCTCGAATGTCACGCCGGGGCGACCGATTTTAACATTAACGGTGCGCAGACCGACATCGACAACTTATTGGCTGAGTTGGACGCGAAGCTCGAAGTCGGGGACGAAGAGGACGATTGGTACGCTGAAGCGTTGTTCGACTACTACTTCGTTGCAAACGACGGCGGTAGCCGCGGCGTACATAACTACAAGTACGCTAAAGCGTTGCTCGATGACGCGATTTTTTACTACCAGCCGTAGAGATAGGAACTAAGTGCGAATCGTCCTGAAACCGCACGATAGTGCGCAGGAAGTCGGTCCTTCCAAGTAAAGTTGTACGCTGGGTGCGGCGAGTGAGGAATCTCGTTTCGATTAAGAAGGACCGGCGACGGCGGAAAAATACGGGGACCTCGAAAGGGAGTTGAAGGTGTATGTTCAATTACAGCGATACCCTTCTTAAAACCTGGGTACTGACCCTGGCGCTGTTGGTGACCGTTGGACCGGCGCTGGCGTTCGACTACGGCGTGGAAACAGGTACGACCGCATATGGCTACGAGTCGGCCGACGACGTCGTTACCGAAACGTTTACGCCCGTCAGGTTCGATATTTCACAAAAACTAGGCGGTTACGAATTATCGGTCATAGCCAACGGACGTATCCGAAAGGACTTCGGGACGGACTCCGACGTTCAGGGTAGGGTTTATTACAGTTACGTCCAGTTCCAGAGCCCCAAGAAAACACTCCGCGCGAGGTTCGGGCGCCAGTACATAAACGAGGGCGCCGCGGACGGAACTATCGACGGGTTGAGCATATCCTTCGGCCAGAGCAAAAAATGGGACGTCAACCTTTCCGGCGGCGGCGAAGTTTCCGACCGTTTCGGGAAATTCGATTACGATACCGCGAAGGCTAACTTTCTGTACTCCGTCCACGGCGGCGTAAAGCTACCGCTTCTCCCGTTCGAAGTGAGGGTCGGGACCGGGTTCTCCGGCGATAAGACCGACGGCTCAATAGATAAACAGACGTTATCTTTCGAGGCGCGGGAAAAACCCCTTAAGAACCTGACTTTCAACCAGGAAATACACTGGGATAACATAAAGAAAGAGGTATCGTACCAGTTCTACGGTATCAGGTACAAACCGGTCAACCGATTGAAACTTTACGGCAGCTTCCGGTACAACCAACCCCGGATCAGCAACGCGTCAATACTTTCGGTCTTCGCACACGATACGAACCAGGTGATAAAAGGCGGCGGCGAGTTGGTCGTCAACAATTGGATGTCGGTTTCGTCCGATTACTCGACGACGGTGAACCGGCCGAGGCCGGGTCGCCGTACAAAAGTCGGTGCTTCTAATTGGTTCGATTTCGTAAACATGTACTACGGCGGTATGGTCGGGAAGGCGCCGGAGACGTTCTACGGCGGTTTCGCGAACGCCGAATTCCCGCGTCCGCTGCCGTTCCTGGAAAAACTGAGCGCCGGTACCATGTTCGAATATATCAAGTATAAATATGACGAAACACAGGGGCTTACCGACACGGACGCGCTGATATTCGACATGCACGGCAATTACGCGTTGTTTAAGTTCTTGAACGCTACGGCCGGTTTCCAGTCTCTGAAAAACCGTGAATATTCTCACGATTTTCGCGGATACCTTGAAATCGGCGTAACCCTGGGTTAAAGTATATACGCGACGGCAACCTTTAACGGTGAGGTCTAACATGCAAAAACTTCGTTTGATAATCCGATGGGTACCGGCCGTTTTGGCCGGGGCGGCGGTTTTGCTAATAGTAGCGGTCGTCGCGTTCTCGTCGCTTTCGGCGGTTACATGTCCGGCTGTCGCCGGCGACGAGGTTGTATATAAAACCCACGACCGCGGGTGGATAGACGACCATTCGATGGACGCGAAGTTAGATTCGACGTCGTGCGAAATGTGTCACGAGCGCGAGTTCTGCAACGCGTGTCACTTCTCCGACAACCCGTTAAAATATTTCCATAACCAGAACTTCGTATACACCCACACCCTCGACAGGTATATAGACGAAACAGAATGCACCTCGTGCCACGATTACGAGAGCTTCTGTAACTCGTGTCACACGGCGGCCGCAGGACGTCCCGCCGACCACCTTTCCGGAGAATGGACAATAACCGGCCACGCGGAAGCGGCCAGAGACGATATTGAAAACTGCGCCGCCTGCCACACTGACCTGGCCGGCGAACGGGTTTGTCTTAACTGCCACCGTATCATTAACCCTCACGGCGACGATTTCGAATACAACATTGATGGGCCGTGGCACGACGACCCGGGTTACGTTTGCTATGAGTGCCACTCACGGACTCCGGGTTCGGGGTTCTGTATAGATTGTCACGAATAGTAAGACGACGATTAATAACCGTAGAAGGTACATTATTAACGAGAAAGGAAT
>CBDUXC010000158.1:0-5333 GCA_965371065.1 uncultured bacterium | reverse complement strand
TCCGTCGGCGTACTCGGCCATCAGTTCGGCCGCACGGTCGGCCGCGTACGGGATGCCCGCCGGGTCCACGCCCCGCTCAAAGCGATAGGACGACTCGGTCTCAACGCCGTAGCGTTTCGACGTTCGCCTTATCGCCTTCGGGTCAAAGTACGCGCATTCTATGATGACGTCGGTCGTATCCGGCCCGACCTCGCTTCCGGCACCGCCCATCACGCCGGCCAGCGCGATCGGCCCCTCGACGTCGGCGATAACCAGGTCGTCGGGCGAAAGCTCCAACTCGGTCTCGTCGAGCAGGAGCATCTTTTCGCCGGCGTCCGCCCGGCGCACTATAATCTTCCCGCCGCGAATCTTCGCCCGGTCGAACGCGTGAAGCGGTTGACCCACTTCCAGCTGAACGTAGTTGGTGGCGTCCACCAGTATATCAATAGGACGCAAGCCAACCGCTTCGAGCCGGGCACTCATCCAGTCGGGACACGGCCCGTTCCTCACGCCCGCTACCGCGCGCGCCATATACCGGGGGCAAAGGTCCGGGTCCTCGATTACCACCTCGACGCCCGGGTCGCCCGGCCCCTCGGCGAGCTTAAGTTCGCGCGGTTTAAGCTCGGTCCCGCAGGCGATCGCCACCTCCCGGGCAAAGCCACGAGCTGAAAGGCAATCGGCCCGGTTGGGCGTAACCTCGACGGTAAGAACCGTATCGCCGGCGACCTCGTCGACGCCCTCGACCTCGAAACCGAGCATCAAAAGGCGATATGAAAGCTCATCCAGCGAGAGCGTTACGTCGCAGAAGTCCTTTATCCAGTTAAGGCTGTACTTCATCGCTTAATGTTTTTATTTAAACTGTTTGATGAACCGTAAATCGTTCTCGTAAAAGTACCGGATGTCGGTAATGCCGTATTTAATCATCGCGAGCCGCTCGATGCCGACGCCGAACGCGTAACCGACCCACTCCTCCGGGTCATAACCCACGTTCTCGAAGACCGCCGGGTCCACCATCCCGGCGCCCAGCACCTCGACCCACCCGTCGTGACAGACGGAACAAACGGCGCCGCCGCACCGGGGGCAGGTAAAGTCAACCTCGGCCGACGGCTCGGTGAACGGGAAGAAGTGGGGCCGGAACCTCATCTCTGTCCCCGGGCCGAAGAGATAGATGCCCATCGCCTCCAGGGTCCCCTTCAGCTCGGCAAGAGAGACGGCCCGGTCCACGTACAGACCTTCTACCTGGTGGAATACCGGGTAGTGCGTGGCGTCGGGCGCGTCGGACCGGAAGCACCGCCCTGGTACTATGATTCGGAGCGGCGGTTCTACCGTCGTCATCGCGCGTATCTGTACCGGCGACGTGTGGGTCCGCAGGAGCAGCCCGTCGTTCAAGTAGAACGTATCCTGTTCGTCCCGGCTAGGGTGGTCCTCCGGGAAGTTGAGCGCGCCGAAGTTATGGAAGTCGTCTTCGGCCTCCGGCCCGTACCAGATACCGAACCCGAGCCGCAGGAAAAAGTCGCGGACCTCGTAATAGACTTTCGTTATCGGGTGGACGTCGCCGGCGCGGGGGCGGCGCCCGGGAAGCGTCGTGTCTATGGCCGGCGCTCCGGCGGCGGCCGGCTTCGCGAGCTCGGCTTTCTTCGCGTCGAACAGGGCCTGGACGCGGGCTTTCGCTTCGTTGAGGGCCTTGCCGGCGGCGGGGCGTTCGTCGGCGCCCAGCGACCCCATCTCCCGGGACATCGCGCTCAGCCGGGCTTTCTTCCCCAGGTACTTGATGCGCCACGCCTCGAGAGCCTTGGCGTCGGCGACGGCGCCGATTTCATCTTCGGCCGCCGCGGCCAGCGCAGTCAGTTCGTCGGTCATCTTACTCAGGGTCGAACTCATCGAAAGGGCCTTTTAACCTCTCATCGGATAAGACTTCGTATAACTCCCGGGCTTTTTCTTTGCTGACCGATTTGGCCCGCGGTACTTCGAGTATCTCGACGGTCAGGCGGCGCCGGGGGAACGTAATCTGCACTACGTCGCCGGGCGCGACTTCCCGGGCCGCTTTGACGAAGCTCTCCCCCACCTTAACGTCGCCGGCTTCGCACAGGGCTTTGGCCCGCGTCCGCTGCTTCACCAACCGACTTACTACCAGGAACTTATCCAAGCGCATTTATTGGAGCACTATAGCACTCAACGCCTATCCGTGTCAAAAGGAAAAAGATACGTCGCCGGGCTATTCAACTGGGATTCCAACCCGTAAATTAAAACCGCCCCATCACCGGGGCGGCTTTTCAGTCTTACGAGAGTTTATCTTACTTAATATACCCCAACTTCCGCCAAGCTTCCTCCTGCTTCTCGAGGATCCACCGCCCCTCGGGGAAGTCGTAAGGCGATTCGTCCCCCTTAAAACTGCCGAAGGCCCGGTCAAGGGGTTCTTTTTTGATTTTCTCCATCAAGAGGACGCAGCCCTCCATCAGCGCTTCGGGCCGCGGCGGGCAGCCCGGTACGAAGACGTCGATCGGGATGATGCTGTCGACGCCCTTGAGGACGCTGTAGGTGTCGTACTTGAAGCCGCCGCCGGAGATCGCGCAGGAGCCCATCGCGAGGGTATAGCGCGGCTCGGCCATCTGCTCCCACAGGCGCCGGACCTGGGGCGCCATCTTGAGCGTCACCGTCCCGGCCACCCACATCAGGTCGCACTGCCGGGGCGACGCACGGAACATCATCCCGAGCCGGTCGAAGTCGTAGCGGGACGCGCCGGCGCACATCATCTCGATGGCGCAGCACGCCAGCCCGAAGAGCATATACCAGAGGCTGTTTCGGCGGCTCCAGTTCATAAGGTATTCGGTGCTGGTGGTTACGATGCCGCCGCCCGGTATCTTCTCCATAAAGACCGGGACCTTGGAGATTACACCCATTGCAGCCCCTTCTTGCGCCACGCGTACGCCAGCGCGAACAGCAGGATTACGATAAAGACCAGCATTTCGACGAACGCGTAGAGCCCGAGCCGGTCGGCGGCGACGGCCCACGGTAGCAGAAACGCCGCTTCCACGTCGAAGATGACGAAGGCCAGTGCGATGAGGTAGAACCGGACGTTGAACCGGACCCAGGACGTGCCGATGGTGGGGACGCCGCATTCGTACGTGCTGAGCTTTACCTTGCCCGGGCGTTGCGGCCGGACGAAGAACGCCGAGCCGATCGCGATCCCGACGAAGGCTATTCCGAAGAATATGAAAAAAGCGACGAACGCGTAATCGGTGAGCAAGACGATACTCCCTTCTCAAGCGTCAAATATCGGGAGAACGTTTAGCATAGGGTTGGGGGAAGGTCAAGGGGTTTTATCGCGCCGGGAGTTTACGGAACCTACCCAGTTTACTAGTATAATTACGGGTTACGATTTATTCCTTTCGTTTTCGGTACTTGACATAATAACGTTAAGGCTATATTATATGAATATAAACAAGGGATAATTAACCCTATATATCCAATGGCCGACCGTATAAGAAAAATCGCGATTCTCTTAACAACCATAGCAGTGCTCTTTTGGGGCTGCGGAAAAGAACCGACCGGCGACGACGGGAACGATGACGGCATTCCGGAAGGCAAGTGGCATATTGAAAAGGTAGACGGTTACGGCGGTAACGGCGAATGGTCATCAATTAAAATAGACGGATCAGGTCAACCGAATATCAGTTACCACGGTGCAGACTATTCTGAAGATGGTTTAATCTTTACGATAAAAACTGAATGGTATTGGAATAAACAACCAGTGGATGTAAAACCGAATTATTACAATCATATCTTTGGGTATTACTCGTCTTTAAGTATCGGCGGGGACGATAGCGTCCATATTTCATACTTCGAGGAAAATAGCGAATCCGGCTGGTTAAAATATGCTCACCGAAACGGGTCGGAGTGGGAAATAGAATATGTTGACGAAAGTGCCGGTAAATATACGTCCATAGCCTTAGACGATGAAGGGTGCCCGCATATAAGTTACCTAGATTACGAAAACTACGATTTAAAGTGCGCTCGTTGGACCGGTACTGAATGGGATGTAGAAATCGTAGACAGCGATGGTTTAACCGGCGGATATACGTCTATCGAAATCGACATAGCAGACGGCGTCCATATTAGTTATTTCGATTATAGTAATAGCAGCCTTAAATACGCTTATTCGTCGGGTTCCGGTTGGCAAATCGAAATCGTGGACGGAACCGGTAATGCGGGAGGATATTCGTCTATAGCAATAAATCTGTCCGGTCAACCTTGCATATCTTATTACGACAAAAAGTACGGGTTAAAATACGTGTATAAAAACGGGTCAGGTTGGACTACTGAAGTCGTTGATAATACGCCCGGGACGGGGATGTATAATTCGCTTGTTATTGATGCGTTGGACAATCCGCACATAAGTTATTATGATTTTAACAACAGCGAGTTGAGATACGGATACGGAAACGGAACGGCCTGGGTACTGGAAACGGTAGATAATGAAGGGGACGTAGGAATTTATTCATCTATTGCTATAGACACATATAATAAGCCCCATATAAGCTACCGCGATAGGACTAGAAAGAACCTGAAATACGCCAGACGTAATTAGCGTGTTAAGCAGGTTTAAAATTAAACGAAACCGAGGTATCGGGAATGGGCAAGGTTATATCGAAAGCCTTTTCAATCGGTTTAATTTCCGCCGTATTCATTATATGTTGCAGTGAATATCCTGTAGGAAACGGCGATAACGGCGATGACGAACCCGATTGGGAAGACGATATAGGCGTAATGTGGCAATTAACAAACCTCCCAGGCGACGAAACCCACCCGACGTGGGCGCCGGACGGATCGGCTATAGCTTTCGAATGGGACGGAGAAGGGGATACTAACGTTTATATTACTTCCGTTGATAAACGCATGTTTACCCAACTTACGTATAACGGCGGAACCGACCCTTGTTGGTCACCGAACGGTCTTTCGGTCGTCTTCGACAATTGTGAAAGTAACGACGATTTCGATTCTCGTATTTACGCCGTAGATATAACTGGCGGCAAACCGCGGTTCATTACCGAGGGCGTAAACGGGGCGTACGATCCTTATTGGTCCCCTGATTCGTCGCAAATATTATTCGTAAGTCATAAAGCATACGACTTGGACCTAGAATTAGCCCTGTACATAATGGATTTCCCCGACGGCGACCCGGAAATTATTACTGATCCTTATATGGGAACACACACGCAACCTTCATGGTCGCCCGACGGTACCAAAATCGCGTATCTTGATATGTACATCCGCTGGGATCCCGATTACGAATGGCCGGAATACGAATACGAATTATATATTAAACCCCTAATCGGAACTGGCGGCACGTCTTT
>CBDUXC010000157.1:0-5355 GCA_965371065.1 uncultured bacterium | reverse complement strand
GACGAGTTTTAAGATAAAGATCAATAACCCGGTGTCGTACGTGCCTTTCTACGCCGAGACGAAACTTAAGATTTCTATCGAAAGCGACGATATATTAGTAATCCAATGCCGTTACAACGACGGCGTAAAAACCAAACAGATAGCCGAGCGTATAGTCGCCGAATATTTATATCAGAAGCAGGAATATGGACGTAGCGTTTCCAAAGAAATCTCGCAGCTAATTAAACGCCGCATGAACTATATTTTACGCGAAAGGAACAAGACGGAGAACGAGTTAATACGTTACCAACAAGAGCAGAGTGTTATCTTTACGGAGGACTTAGTACCGGTCATCGAACCTATTACTTCCCTTAAAAACGAAGCGACTCTCGCTGAAGTACAGAGGGAGACGCTTCGTCTATATATGAGAGAACTGGAGGAAAAAGGCGATACGGACGTATCTTATATCGATTCGATGACTATAGCTGGCGTAATCTCCGGTGAATCGGGTTTGATGGACCTCCAGCGGAATATCTACGAAGCGGAGACCACGTTAACCGGTTTGCGTTCTATGTACACCGATAAGCACCCTATGGTCATCGAGCAGGAGAAAAAGATCCGTTTACTGAAATCTGAACTCTTAAACACGACCCACGACTCGCTCAGGGAGGCGATCGCGGGTGTGAATAAGCGGGCTATTTTGCTGGAAGAGAAGTATAAAGTCTATTACCAGGATTTACCGCCGAAACAGATGGAGGCGGCCAGATTGTCGAGGAAAATTTACGAAGCGGATACGATTTACAGAGCTCTTGCGGCTGAATACGAACAGCATAAAGTAGGGGAAGCGAAGGAAGACAGCAAGCAGCGATATGTTAGGGTAATAACGGAACCTACTATTCCGAGAAGACCTGACAAGCCGAGGAAGAAAATGAACGCGTTAGTTTCGGGTGTATTCGGCGGGTTCTTCGGCGTAGTCTTTGCGTTTATCCTACATCTGTTCGATTTAACACCCGTATTGTCCAAGATCCCCGGTTACGAAAAAATCAAATCCTTTTTGGACCGCAGGAAAGGTATCTTTAAAAGATGGACGACGTCGGCGTAATGCGTGAGCTTGCGGGGCTGGACGAGCGGGAAAGAAAACTACGTACTCGCGCCGAGGAAGTCCCGTTATTAATCGAAGAAACCCGAAAGAAGATAGAGGATGCGGAAGAGGAAATAGCCGGGGCGAAGAACGACGCCGAAGAGAGAAAAAGGACTATTAGAACGCTCGAGTTGGAAATCCGGGAGATGACCGAAAAGCTGGAAAAGTATTCTAAACAACTCGTGGATATAAAGACCAATAAAGAGTTTCAGAGTTTACAGAAGGAGATAACCGATGTCGAAAGCGCAATAAGCGAACGCGAAGATCAATTACTTGAGACGATGGACCAATTGGAAGAATGTACGCGTTTGGTAGAGAGCGCCGAAGCGAAAACAAAAGGAACCCGGGAAAAAGAGGAAAATAACCTTAGGGAGTTGGAAAAGGAACTAAAAGATACGGAAGTACAGTTGATAGAAGTATCCGAAAAAAGGAAACTGGCGATCGAAAAACTGTCGCCCCATTTACGCGACGAATACGTAAAGGTGAAATCGCATTACGCCGGCGGTGCGATTGTTACCGTATCGGGCGGCGTTTGCAACGGTTGTTACGTTAACATACCGCCGAATATAGTCGGCGAATTACACGCGGGGAACAGCGTAATCCGGTGCGAACAATGCGGCCGGTTTCTGTATCATAGCGATGAATACGATTAATGTCTCCGTCGTGAATCGTTAGCCGCGGCTATTGTCAGTCGCGGGTTTTCTTTGTTATATTCTACGTTAATGAAGATACTCGCCTTAAATCCCCCTTTTCTGCCTAAGTTCTCCCGCGAACAGAGGAGCCCGGCGGTAACCAGAAGCGGTACGCTATACTACCCGATGTGGCTCGCGTACGCGGTCGGCACGTTGGAGGAAGCCGGTCACGTATGCAACCTTATAGATGTACCGGCGGATACAGGTTGGACGCGCGACGGCGTTTTACGACACGTGGCTACTTCGGCCTACGACCTGGCGCTCGTTGATACTTCCACGCCGACGATAGCTAACGACGCCGGTTTCGCCGCGGCAATAAAGGAGGTATCGCCGGGGACACGTACTGTCCTCGTTGGTCCCCACGTTTCCGCTTTCCCCGAAGAAACTCTTAGGGAGTACGAAACGGTGGACGGGATACTTCGCGGCGAGTACGAGCTGACGGCCGTCGCTCTCGCCGAAGCCTTCGAAACCGGGGGCGACCCCGCCGAGGTCGAGGGAGTTACCTGGCGCGTCGGCGATACGGTCGTTTCGGCGCCCGCGCGCCCGCCGCTTGACGACCTTGACCGCCTGCCGTACGTTTCCCAGGTCTATGAAAAGTACTTGGATATACGAAATTACTTCTACTCCCACAGCCGTTATCCTATTGTAACGGTACTCTCGGCGCGGGGGTGTCCGCACTATTGCGTCTTCTGCGTTTATCCCCAGGTATTTTCCGGCCGCGAGTACCGTACGCGGAGTTTGGATAACGTCGTAGGCGAGTTAAAGTACGTTAAAGAAACGTGGCCGGACCTCGGCGAGTTGATGTTCGAAGACGACACGTTTTCGGTGGACTACGAACGTACGCGCCGTTTATGCGAGGCGATGATCGACGAGGGTCTTGAACTTACCTGGAGCGCCAACGCCCGGGTCGACTTGGACTACGAGACCTTGCGGGTTATGCGCGAAGCCGGTTGCCGCTTGCTCTGCGTCGGCGTAGAGAGCGGCGACGATTCGATGCTGAAGGGAATGGGAAAGCAGATCGGCAGAGAACGTGTTGAACAGTTCTTCGCCGACGCCAAGCGAGTCGGCGTTTTAATACACGGGTGTTTTATGGTCGGGAATCCGGGCGAAACCCGGGGGACTATGGAAAAGACGTTGGAGTTTGCGAAAAAACTCCGGCCCGATACTGCGCAGTTTTTTCCGATAATGGTTTACCCGGGAACGGCAATGTACCGTTGGGCCGAACAACGGGGATACGTGAACGCCGGTAAATTCGCCGACTGGTTGACCGACGAAGGCTTGCATAACTGCGTCGTGGATTTACCGGATTTGCCCGCTTCTGAATTAATGGCGTTTTGCGACCGGGCGCGCTGGGGTTTTTACCTATCGCCGCCGTATCTATTTTACAAGCTCAAACAATCGTTGAAGCGGCCGGGTGAGTTGCGGCGGACGGTTAAAAGCGCCAGGGTGTTCTTTAAACATTTGTTAAAGCGTACCCGGTAAAGTACCTACGTACCCGGCCCGTTTATATTATGGAAAAACGTAAGGTGATATACTAGAATCAAGGTAAAATATAAGTAGATAACGGAGGTATTCCGATGAGCATTAAGACCTTGTTGACCGTAGTATCGATTTCGATGATACTACTTGGTTTAACGGGCTGCGGCGGTCCCGCCGAGAAGTTCATCTGCGGGGACTGTGGCGCCGAGTTCAAGAGCGAAGAGGAGTTGGACGCCCATATGAGAGAAGCCCATCCGCCGGAACCGCCTGACGAACCCGTAGTGCTCTCCGACGAGGCGACGAAGCTACCGCCCGGTACGACGGTGGCAGTACTGGAGTTGGAAAAGGGCGGCGTAGTAGAATTCGAGCTGTTCACGGAGGAAACGCCCGAGACCGCCGGGAACTTCGTCAAGCTATGCGATGAAAAGTTCTACGACGGGTTGGCGTTCCACCGGGTGGTCAAAGGCTTCGTCATCCAGGCCGGCGACCCGACCTTCGTCGGCGGCGAACCGGTCGATATGACGATTCCCGAGGAGCCGGATAAGCGTAAATTCAAGCGTGGCGCCGTCTCGATGGCCCGATTGGCTACGGCCGACGAAAAGGGCGACACCGTCTACGGCGCGACCAGCGGCAACGAGTTCTTCATAACTACGGGCGAAGCGTCCCACCTGGACCCGGACTTCTGCGTATTCGGATGGGTGATTACCGGTATGGATGCGGCCGACGGCGTCGCCCAGGGCAACGTTATCAAACGCATACGGGTCGTCGAGGTGCCGACCGAGGAACCCGCAACCGGAGAATCGGAGGACGCGGAGAACTGATATATTTGGTAACTTTCGGCGGGTACGTAGACCGCCGGATTATATCGAGGTGATTTCGTAAATGAAACTGATTCTGTTGTTCGTTACGACGACCGCGTTGCTATCGGCCGGTGCGGCGTACGGCGGCGATACTCCGGAACTTTCGGCCGAGGCCCTGGCCCTTCCCGCCGGGACGCCCGTAGCTGTCTTCGCGATGGCCGACGGCAAGACCTTCGAAGTAGAACTGTTCCCCGATGAGGCGCCGGCGACTACCGAGAACTTCGTCGAACTGGTCAACGACGGCTACTACGACGGCATCAAATTCCACCGCGTCGAGGACTGGGTCGTCCAGGCCGGCGATGCAAGGACCGCCGGGCGGGAGGAGTACGTCCACTACATCGAACAGGAGCCGGGTGAACGCGGGTTCGGCCGGGGCGCGTTTTCGATGGCCAGGCTGGCGGCTCCGAAGGACGACGGTACGTATGAGTATAAAGAGACCAGCGGCACCCAGTTCTTCGTTATAAAAAAGGGCGGCGAACACTTGAACGGTAACTTCTGCGTTTTCGGTTGGGTCGTCAGCGGGATGGAAGACATCGACGTCCTATCCCAGGGCGATACGATAGAGAAGGTAATGATTGTAGAAGTACCGGTGGAGTAGTTATGCGGCCCTTCGCGGCGGTCTTGGCGATAGCTACAGCGTTAGCGTACGTACCGGCTTCAGCGGCGGAAGAGCCGGAACCTATATACGTACTCAGCGCCGCGGCGTACAGGCTTCCGCCGGGGACGCCGATAGCCGTGGTAGAATTGGGTAGTGGTTACACCGTCGAAATTGTGTTGCTGGAAGGCGCGGCACCTCTGGCGGCGGCCCACTTCGCGGACCTGGCGGAACGGGGTTTCTACGACGAGACAGTATGGAACAGGGTAGTGCGCGGTTTCGTCGTACAAGGAGGTGCGCCGGCCGCCGTCGGACGGACCGACGAGGCGCCGGCCCCCGAACCCGAGGTAAACGACGAAGCTTGCACCCGCGGCGCCGTCTTTCTTGCCCGGAACGTCATCGCCAAAGGGGCCGAAGGTTATCGGTACGATGAGACCCTGGGCGACCAGTTTTGTATACTCCTCGAGGACGCCTTTTACCTGAACGACGACTTCACGGTATTCGGGCGTGTCGTTTCGGGGATAGAGTTGTTGGACGACGTGGAAGAAAGGGAACCGATAGTAAGCGTAAGAGTTATTCGCGTTCCTTAAAGCGGGTTGGATGTTAGGT
>CBDUXC010000156.1:0-5395 GCA_965371065.1 uncultured bacterium | reverse complement strand
CGTTCTTTCAGGAGCCGCGGCTGGGCCACGTCGTTGGGCGATTCCTCGCCGTAGACGTTCTCTAGGGCCAGACCGCACGTAAGTTCTAAAACGACGTAAGCCACCAACGGATCGATCGGTTCGCTCAGCGGAAGCTCGTAAACGCCCCGCAGGTATCCGTCGACGACCGCGCCGGCATCGTCTATGAACCCTTCTATTTGAGCGTCGGTCCTCACCGCGTCGGTAATAAGCGGTAGCCGCTCTCGAACGTCCGAAACAGATACGTAAACCATAACCACCGTCTCCATTTCGGCGGGGGCCTATTTTACAAACGCCAACTAAGGCCCCCGCCAACTTTTTGATTACACTAAAGGACCGGTTACGAACCCGAGACCGAGCTTCCGTACGCGAACTGCCACGGCCCGAAGCCGACGTTGTACCGGGCGTCGGCGCCGTACAGGTAACGCTTGCGCATAAACCCGCCTTCGCTCTGGCCCTCGAGAGTGTTAAAGGTAACTTCGCGCCGCATCTGGAGCACGAGCGGCCGGACAGCCCGAGAAGTACAAAGCAGAAACCAGTCGTCGGCGTCGGGTAAGTACGGGCTTACGACCAAACTTGCGGACCCTTTCCACGGGTTGCCTATATGTTCGTATCCGGTTTCGGGATAGAAGTCGCTGTTGAGCACCTGCCGCGCCGTCTCCTCCAGCTCCGGCGGAATCACCAGCGTATCAGGCACAACGCCCATCACCCGGCCCTGGTCGTCGGCGAACTTCATCATAGCCGCCCGAGCCGAGCCGTAAGCGCTTGCCGACAGCGCGTCGGTCCCCTTATTCGACTGGGTACCGTCGGCCCCGTCGGAGTGGTCGGCGTCGAAGAAGTACTGGCCGTCGTAACATTCGCCGGCGAAACCGGACGCTAAAAGCTCGAACACGATTTCGTCTATGTGGCGCCGGGCTTCCTCGGCCATCGCCGAAATCCGCGCTTTGAGCTGACCGTACTGGTCGTCCTCGATAACGTTCCGGTCCACGGCTATGGTTACTTCCCAGTCCTTGTTGGTTATCGTAAACTCGTGCTCGATAAGGCCTCGGGGGATTCGTTCGTCTGTCCATTCGCGCATCGTCGGTAGCGCGCCCAACCAACTGTAATCCTCGGAATTGGTACTCGACGGGACGACCGTAACAATGCCGTCGTGCCGCGCCGGCGCGGCTTCGTACGCCTTGTAGAAAAGCGTCTTTACGCCGGCGTCCAGAAGCCGTCCCATGTCGTCTTTTACTATCGTCAACTCTTCACCCCCTCTACTTTACGCTGTTGTCTATACGTACGCGGACGGAAGAGCTCGATATAACCTCGACGACGGTCCCGCACGCGACGGCGTACGTGGTCGATGTACTCACCGTATTGTCGTCTACGATATATACTTCGCTTCCAACGTCCTCCTGTCCGGCGGTAAAGTCCGCGGCGAAAACGTACGTCCCGACCTTCCATACGCGGGCCGTCGCGTCGCCGTCGGCGCCGTCGGCGTTATCGGCCTTCTCGTATGATACGCCCACGAACGCGTAATCGCTCGCGTCTTCCCCCGGCACGAGATAACCGTCGGAGTCGAGACACGCGAGCGCGCCTTTGTATACCGTCTCGCCCGCCGATACGGGATAGGTGATAAGTATCCCGTCCTTCCGCTCGGCGTCATAATTTTCCGTTAAAGCAGTCAATTCATACCTCCGTATACTGTTAAGTATCGCTTATTGCGCGCCGGCGTACGAACGTACGTCGGCCAGACTTACGCCCAACGCGTCAAGCATCTTCTCGTCGGCTTCGTTGAGCGGTTCATCTCGGTTGGGCTTCTCCAGCGTAAGATACTCGCCGAAGTCCACCGCCGGCGGCATTTTCGCGACCAGCCGCCGGAACGTCTCGGCGACGGTTACCCTGCCGCCTTCGAGTTCAAAAGTTCTACCGGTTCCGTCCAGCAGCATAGCCAGCGCCTCCGGACGGCACGCCGGAACTAGCTTCCCTTCGGCGATATAGTCGTCTACCTCTTGCTCGGCGAACATCCGCTTCGTCAAAGAATGTTTACGCCGCAGGTCCCGTATCTTCCGCCTGAGGCTTTTATTACGTTCGCTCAACTCGGTGCTCAGCGATTCCAACTCCAGAAGCTTCGTCCTCGCTTCGGCGTCTATACCGCCCTCGGCGGTCGCCGCTCCGACATCTTCGGCTTCCGCCAGGTGAGCGAGCAAGTGTTCACCGATAATCGTTTTTACGTCTTCGGGCAAGTCCGAACCCTCCAGCTCCTCGAGAGCGGCTTTTACTTTTGCCGGGTCGATGGTTCCGTCGTCGTTGTGGTGCGCGTAGAAGCCGACGCCTGTTTCGGAGTCCACGTACGCATATATGGTTGCTGGCATCCCTCCACCCCCTTTCTCGCTAACTCTTATATTGTTACCTTCGTCGGTCATTTCTATAAAACCTTCCTGCTTGCGGACGTACGGGTCGAGGGTAAGGGCGACGTGCCGGACGACCTCGCCGAAGCGGCGCCCTTCCCCGTCAACGTAGTCCAAGTCTACGCCTACCGAGACGTCTTCAACCACACCCTCACGCAGCAAACCCACCGTCTCGTCGTCGACGATACGCATCACGGCGAAAAGCCGACCGCCGTCTACGTACATACTCTCGACCCAGCCGGTGTTGTCCTTCGGGTCGGCGCTGTGGCGGTAAGGCACCCAAACTTTTACGCCGGCCCGCCGGAAATTTTCGGCCCACTTACGCAGCCTTCCTTCAGTAATCTCCACGACTTCGTCCGGGTCCTGGGGATGCCGGAAGCGCCCCACGCGGATTATCTCCTTCTTGAAACGTACGGGCTTTCCGTCCAGCTCGACGTTTCGGGACAGGTAATTTACTTCGATGCGATTCGGCTTCATCAACCCTCCAACAAAAAAACCGAGCCTGCTGAGCAGACCCGGTTCTCCCGGCTAATCTAACCTTTACTTAAAAACGGTGCGTTTTACTTAACTTTTACGCTTGAGAGCAACGCTTTGTAGTCGTCTATTACTTCGTCGAACTCGGCTTCCCTGGATTCCATCGAGACGAAAAAGACCAGTTTGCCCGAGTTAAAACAGGTAACGACCGAACGCCGTTTGTCGTTGGCCCTTTCGGTAGTGAACTCCAACCTCGCGGCTTCGCCGGTCGATAAGATGACTTTATCCAGGTTCACCCGATCGTAATTCGGTTTGGTAGGTTTATACGTCGACTTCTCGTTCTTCTCGAGAAGCCCTTTCAAGTATCCATAGTTGACGGTAATATCGTCGTATATAGAAAAGTCGAAGAACGTCACCGTAATTACGGCTTCGCTGTTCTCCCGCTCCAACCCGGCGAGAACCAGCGCCGTGTCGTACGTCTTTACCGTCCACTCGGGCCCGGGCACTTCGAACTGAAAACCGTGATTGAGTTCTATAAGGTCACCGGTTTCGGTTTCGACACCGGCCGCCCCGGCCCACGGAATCACGAGCGAGGATATAGCAATCATCGTTACGCAAATCGTCCGCATATCGGTCCCCCTTATTATAAGACGTCTCCAGGACATAGTGTAACACTTAAACGTCGGTTAAACAAGGGTGGGGGATTCCTTTCCCGGCGCTAACGGGACGCCCAATCGCTCGGCGAGTTCGTCGGCGGCCGGCCGGGCTTCGCCGGACTCTACTATCCGTAAGAAAACGTCCTTCAATACTTCCCGGTCTTCCTCGCCGAAGCGTTCGATTACGACTCTGCAGCGTCCGTTCGGATCGAAGTTGTAGTCCACCAGCGGTTTCACGACCTGTTCGTTGATGGCGGCCTCTATATCCGCGATTAAGCCTTCCTCGCTCATCAGGAAGATGTCCGCGTGGACCTTCGCCAGCGCGAACGAACCGGTCTCGCCATCTTGGGTGAAGACCCGGTCCGGGACGAACAGGGAACGCAATATCATCTTGTTCAGATGCTCGACGTACTCCAGGAACATCGCGACCCGCGGGTCGTCTTCGAGATAAGATACGTCCCAGGTCAGGTGACCGTGGGAGTCGGTATCGTGGGGAACGGCGACGGCCGAGTTCTCGAGCAGCTTCCCACCCAGCTCCAAAGCGGCCTTCGCGTTCTTATCGGCCGTCGGCCCCTCGTCCGACGGCGCCACCCGCGGCGGATACTTAACGACGACAGGCGGGTTCCCTTTCCGCTCGAGATACCTATTAAGAAACAGATAGATAATCTCTTTCGTCCGCCAATAGGGATACGCGGGACGGAGACGGCTGATACCGTACAGGTTACCGTGCTCAAGACGGTGGGTGTATAGGAAAGCTTTATCCGCGTCTATGCGCCGGTCCGGCCGCTGGGAGACGCCGACGAAGTTACCCCGGTCATCCACGTCCAGCTCCAGCGTCTCCGGGTCCGGGTCCTTGAACCGGGTATAAACGAGTTTACCGTTCTCGTCCAGGTCCCAGACCTTCTCCATCGCGGCGAAGCCGTAGTCGAGAGCGAGCAACGCCCCCCGAATAAGGTCCCGCCAGACCGGCTCGAGCGCTTTCTTGACGAAATCGGCCGCCTCGTCCGAATCGCCGACCACCTGATAACGCCGGCTCATAACCGGCAGCTTTAGCACCGACAACCCGGCGGAGACCTGTCCGTCGAGGCGCATCTTCTGGTACGCTGCCAGGTCCGGCGCGGCAAAAATGTGTCGAGCCATCGGCCCGTCGAAGGACGAGTACCCCAACACTTCGGCGCCGGGCCGGGGCCGGTTCTTAACATTGCCGAATAGCAGTTCCTTGGCCTTTTCTATTATTCCCATAGCGGTTTTATCGGTTCGGTTAAAAGTTGAACGTTGAGCGAACGCACTATAGCATATTGCTAACATCGTGTCAAGGGCATTAGGGGATTTTGCCCGGGGGTACCGATGATATCTAAGGATATTATTAAAGAATCAACGGTTACTAATATCGTTCGCAAGTCGCTATACTAATAGTCTATAACTTCTATTCGACGTTGGAACAACCCCACGTCTATCTAATATCCCTGCGGAATTAACGCTTCCGTACGTACGAATATTAACCTATAATCACGGTAAGGTAAGTAACCAAGTAGCGTAATAAGGAGAACCGTATGCGTATTTTATTGATCACGTGTTTACTGACCGGCTTCGTAATTTCGGGTTCCGGCATCCCCCCTAAACCGGGTGCGTACGACGAAAACGGGCGCCATATAGTCACCGGTAACCTCCTACCCGAGTTCCCGGAATGGTTTGGTAAACCCGGGACCCAACACCAACGGCTGAGCGGGACCGGTTCGTCGGTGGCGGTACTGGTGGACTTCCCGGACCGGCCCCACGACCCGTCGCATCCCGAGTCGGCGTACGACGAACTATTGTACTCGGACAACGAGTACACGACGGGCAGCCTTCGCG